>DAHWQR010000022.1 GCA_027340655.1 Candidatus Saccharimonadota bacterium | reverse complement strand
TTAAGAACGATGTAATCGTAGTCTTCGCTATCATCGGTACCCATGGTCAGCTATATTAATACTCAAGTCACTTCTGATTTCAGTTGCAACAGCATCTACGATGGCCCTCCAAGAATATCTTCCGTCACTGTCTGTCTATGTAGTGATTTTAAGAGCTAGTATGACCCTTAACAATCTAAAGTTTATACTTTGCATTATGAAAACCTCAACACTTGACATATGTATTACCCAGAGTACTATATAAAGTACTATGAAAGTTACATCTATCTCAAAGTTCCGTAAGGATGCCAAGTCTTATTTTGACCGTGTCATTGACGATGAAGACGTGCTGTTGATTACTCGCAATGACGGGCAAACAGTCGTCGTTATGACTTTAGACCAATATAATTCTAAAGTGGAAACTGATTACTTAAATAGTAGCCCCGCAAATAGAAAACACCTTGAAAAATCTATTGCATCTCTACGTGCGGGTAAGTTAGAGAAGCATGATTTAATAGAAAATTAAAACTACGATGCGTAATCTAGTTTTTACTCCTGAGGCGTGGGACGATTATCAATTTTGGGTTAACCAAGACCGAAAAACTTTCAAAAAAATCAACAAACTAATTGCTGATGCCCAAAGGAATCCATTTGATGGCATAGGCAAACCGGAACCCCTAAAAGATAACTATGCAGGTTTTTGGTCACGCCGCATTGATGAGAAGAATAGGCTAGTATATAACGTTACAGATAGCGAAATACAAATAATCGGCTGCAGGTTTCATTATTAGCCAATTTAATTTCGGTGGCTACACCGTTCACGATGGCCCTCCATGTTACCCTTATCTTCCAAAGCAAGCTTAAAGATCTCGCTCAGCGCTGTTATTTTGCTAATCTGCGACGTTTCACAGGCTAAATCCGAGTAAACCAGTGGCCTGTTGAATAAAAGGCCGAAAAAGAAAGCTAGAAAGTAGCTCCATATATACCGACCGATAACTAAAAGGCTGTTATTGAGACTACTAAGATCTTTAAAGTTCTAAACTACTGGTACATGCCCCATTTTACGGTCACGATTCATCAATATGGTGCAATTATATTGTTTTTTTATCGAGCTTATGCTATACTAAGCTAATGGCATCTCCTGAACACTTAAGTCCGCTAGCCAAAACAGCATTACGAACTAGTCTTGCTATTGCAGCGCTAGGTGGCGCTTCTTTGCCCAGCGCCGAAACTATGGCTGCCACGCATCCTGCTGAAGCCGCTATCGCAGCCCAGCTACCGAAATCTGCGCTTAGCAATGGAAATGGCGAGCAATTTAAGCCTCAGGCAGAAACATTATTTCCGGCAGTAGCCCAGGAATACGTAAATAACAATACGGTTTATATGTATGGAATCGGCTGCTCGGGCAGCTTGATCCGCTTAAACGGTGATCCCAATGCCGCTCCGGTAGGTGTATCATTTGCTAAACACTGCTATTTCTTATCTGATCCTGAGACCAAAACTGAGGGAGTCGCTCCTTCTTTGACATCGTTTAACGGCCAAGAATACGACACTTTCGGACCGATTGTTGCCGAGACCGGCAGCGCTCAGAATGATATGACCCCTGTTGGTGAAATTTCACAAGTCATTACTGGTAATGGTCGCGGCACCGACTTTGCTCTTGGTGTTTTGCCGGGAGCAACGCCAGGAGAGGTACTCTATAGCTACCGAAAAGAACGCGCAGAGAATAGTGCTATCAATAACCTAAAGCGCGGCGAAACTATTTATATGAAGGGATGGCCCGTGAATCAGAAGGAGGCCATTCCCTCGGATATGACCGCCCAGCAGTTCTCAATGACATATATCGGCAAAACCGAAACTTACGTAACTAATGGCGAGCGAATTAACGTTCTTGTGGCCGCCATACCTAAAGGTCAGTATAAATATGACGATTCGATGTGCAGCTACGGAGCCAGTGGTTCTAGCGGTTTTATTTTAGAAAACGGAAAGCCGCGCACTATCGGTAACCTTTCTGTATTTTGGAATCTTGCCAACCTATATGGAGAAACCAATCCTCCCGACAATAACCCGATCGCTAACCTTGATGGACTTAAAACTATGTTCCCTGGCGTTGATTGGAATAAGTACGCTGCGGCATGTGGATTTAGTTTTCAGGAACCTAAGTCTACCACTAATATTCAAGTCGTTCCCAACAGCTCATCAATAACAGGAGAAGGAAATCCTATCCAAGAAGCTGTTTATCAGGCAGGGCTTCAGTTCAGCAATCCCGACTTCGTGCGCACGGTAGTTAACGGAACCGCAGTTGTTAGTTTTATGGGCAAGGGCGGAGCCGATGGCGCAATCACTATGAGTATAGAAAACCCCCTTATAGCGGTCGGCAACAACGGAGATTTGATGCTGGGGTATTACCAGTCACCTGGCGCAATATCGGCTGTTGACGTAACTCAAGGCGCTCAGTTAAGTTTCTACCCAAATACCGCCAATGGGACTGTCAGTACCGAGCTTTCCTCCGGTACTCTAATCTACCCGTCAGTCAATAACAACGGTAGTTATGCCGCTTATGGTAGTCCTCAGCAGCTTGGCTCAGTAGAAGATAGTAGCGGGTTGAGCTTCGGGTTGCAGTTGCAATCACCAAAGCTTCAATTCAGTAATACACCGTGGACAGTTAGCGTCACTAATGGTCAGTTCAGCTTTAACCCCGAAGTTAATAGCTAAATGACATTTTATTTAACAAATCCTGCCAGCAGCACATATCTATAAAAGGGCTTGAAGAGTTGTAACTAAGCTAGGTTATTATTCGTTTTCTGAAAGAAAAAAGAATAACCATTAAAACCATAAAGAATATGCCGCCCCGATATAGTTGTATACCCCACGGTAAAGTTGCATCTGTTCTGTTTAATATGACTGAAAAAAATCATATTCACTTCTGCATGACTCTGAGAGTACTCTAGCGGTAGTTTGAACTTCTTTAGCTTGTTGGCTATATGTCGCGATGGCAATTGAGAAAAATAAAAGACCTATAAAAAAACATTATGCCAATAGCAATAACAAATATCCTACGGTTAATAGATGCTGTTGGACTTTTAGGATTGATGTATTCGGGCCTTTTATTTGGCGATTGCGGCTGCGTTTCTGAACTTGGATTTAGTGCAACCTGGGCTTTTGCTTTCTGAATGCTATTAACCAAATTCTTTGCCTTACTGTTATTCATAAATACTGCCAAAGGCGGCGATAAAGTAATAAAAATAGGATTATTAAAGTTTATACGAAGCTTGAGTGTCGTAGTGTTTCCTTTAATACCCCCACCCAGTACAGCCCTCACTCCAGTAAGATTAGAGAGAGGTATGCTGTACATCAATTCATTGGTTTTTGTATGTACTATCTCAATTTTGTCAGAGTACAGATTAATTGTAGCTTTAGCGAACCCGTAAAAACCCTGATCTTGGCTTAAAAGTTGTTGATTAGAGTATGTATTGATGACATGTTAATCGTTATGAATAGGGGGTATTTTACATTGCACGGTATGAAAACTGTAGAATTCCCTGAATTGCCTGATTCTTGTATCGCTTAAATTCGGTTTTAGATAACCTTATTAGCATCATCCACGCTCAACAAATGCTTGACTCTGCAAATATATAAGGCAAAATGACAAATAATAATGGACCACAATCCTTTAGTCACTAACCCCGCTGAGCTGGCTCTACCCTTCGTAGAAGCTATCGATACTAGAAGCGGACTGAGTATCGGCAAAGAAGAGGAAGAGTTACTTGTTAAGCTAGACCATCTAACCGAAGTTGCTAATATGCACGCCGTATATTTCACCCAGGCCGGTCGCGCGCTGTCTATACCGGTCTCCTTTGAATCAGATCAACCGACAAGCTACACCAGCTTTGATTCGCTAACCTTTGAAGGCAGACTGGTTACCTACTCCGTAGTAAAAATTGGCAGGTTTATCGGGTCGACATCCGTAAGGGCTTTGTGCTTATCTTTTGACGAGGTCATGCTACTACCGTACTTCGATACTCTTCCCGAGGATCGACTGCTACATGTGCCAGCTCTGGCCATAGATTCAATGTCTCGTAATGCGGCTTAGTCAATATAGATATCCGTAGAGAGTGCTAAACAGATCTATCTTGCGAGGGAAATGCCTTAATATCGCGCGCTCAATGCCACGTATTAATGTGATGCTCAGTTGTTACACAGCAAAGCCTGATTAAGTTAGCGGGTATGAAAAGTATAACTGGTACTCTAGGGCAGTAATGTTTCCGGAAATGAAGTTTTGGGGTACGGCGACGGTGGGCAGCAAAGGTCAGGTCGTCATTCCGGCGGAAGCAAGAGAAGCCTTGGGTATTAAAAGTGGCGATAAGCTTCTGGTCGTTGGGAATCCTGCACGAAAAGGTGTAGCATTCGTTAAAGCAGCGGTAGTTGAAAAGAAGTTAAAAGACATCCAGAGCGGTCTTATTGAAGTACAGAATTTAACCCGAGCTAAAGGAGATAAAACTAATTCATGAACTCTGTTGTAGCAACCAAAAATGTCAGTAAAACTTACGGTAAAGGCGAGGCCGCCTTCGCTGCCCTGGAAAACGTCAGCCTCTCAATCGCTCCGGGCGAATCCGTGGCGGTCGTAGGTAAGAGCGGTTCAGGAAAAAGTACTTTAATGCACATTCTGGCGTTACTGGATAAGCCGACGAACGGCACTGTTTTAGTAGATAATCAAGATGCCTCCAGCCTGAACGGACGCCAACTTGATGTGCTACGCAACAAACGTTACGGTTTTGTCTTTCAACAATTCTTCTTAAATGAGAAGGATACGGTTCTAAATAACGTTATCCTGCCACTTAAGATTGGTCGAGTTGGACGTAAAGAACGGCTGGAACGCGGCATGAAGGTTTTAAAAGCCGTGGAGTTGGAAGAAAAGGCAACTAGCCGCGCCGGAACACTAAGCGGCGGGCAGAAACAGCGCGTTTGTATTGCCCGGGCTCTAATCAATAACCCCGGTGTTATCTTTGCCGATGAACCTACCGGCAATTTAGACAGTCATACCGGAAAAACCGTAGAGGATTTATTGTTTCGACTCAACAAAGAGCAAGGGATTACCCTTATTATTGTCACTCACGATCCGGACATTGCAAAGCGTTGCGGACGACAATTGCATATAATAGACGGCCGCTTAACAAACAAGGGTAACATATGAAATTTATAGATTTACTGCATACTGCCAGCTCAAGCATGCTTCGAAGCAAAGCCCGTACCATTCTAACGATTATTGCTATCTTTATTGGAGCCACCACGATTACTCTGACTAACGGGATTGGTACGGGAATTAAAAGTTACCTCAACAAGCAGATAGGCAATCTGGGCGCGACAAATGTTCTGACAATCCAGTTAACCAACCCCTCCTCTTCAGGTCCCAAATCCGCGAGTAGCGCCCCGGCACCCTATAATTCAAACCAAAGAGTCGCTGCGATTAGCGGTGGCCGGAACTTCGAGCAACAGCTGCTGATGAGCGCTAAAAACATCAACACAATTAAGGCTAATCCCGGCATATTAAGCGCCGTTCCGGCTAGAGCTATTTCACCAGATTACATCATGGGGCTTAGCGGCAAATACCAGCTTTCGCTGGCACAGCAATTCGGCGCCACTAGTGCTCAAATGCTGGCCGGAGGAGGTGTGAACAACAATAGTTCAGAGAACCAGATAACTATTCCTGGCAATTATGTAAGTTCTTTAGGGTATTCCAGTAACCAGGCAATTATCGGCAAGACCGTTACAATCGGCATAACCAGCGCCGAAGGAATCCAAAGTACGGTTACCGCTACCGTGGTCGGTGTTCAGCAGATAGCGGTTATTGGTTCAGCCTCAGCCTACGCGAACACTAGCTTAGCGAATCAACTGTACAACATTCAAAGTACTGGCCTGCCGGCAGCTACAGTCAACTCTTACACAACCGTTGCGGCAACCTTCCCCAGCAATTTCACTCCCGCTCAGATTACATCCCTAGAGAACCGTCTTAAGACCGAAGGCTACACCGGCCAAACCGTTAAAGACAGAGAAAACACGGTGTTTACAGCACTTAACGTAATAATCATCGTCTTTGACATGTTCGGGGTTATTGCCCTGCTCGCAGCGTCGTTCGGCATCGTAAACACCTTACTCATGTCAGTCCAGGAACGAACCAAGGAAATCGGGCTGATGAAAGCCTTGGGCATGAGTCC
>DAHWQR010000011.1 GCA_027340655.1 Candidatus Saccharimonadota bacterium | reverse complement strand
CACTCACCTAGGCTGAGTGTTAAAGCCTATCTGAAGTTAAGGCAGCCAGCTACGACAGTTTTAAGCCCAACCTACTCTTACCCGGCTAACGGTTTATTTGAGCGTATCATTGCAAGCTATATGTATCCCTCTTATTCGCCTCAGCAGGAGGTAAGAACATGAGGGCTGGATATTTGATCTTTTCCGGTTTGCTGGGCAAGCTCTCTCTTAAGCAGCTGCCTCACGACCCACTGACGATATTTGGCGCCTCGCTAATGGTAGCCGTACCAATTGTCATCGCAATCATCCTAACCCTTACTAAGCGCTGGAAATGGCTCTACAGAGAATGGTTGACTACCCAGGATCATAAAAAAATCGGCATGATGTATATTATCGTAGCTGTGGCCATGGGGCTGCGCGGTTTGTCTGACGTTATTTTAATTCGCGCCCAACAATCACTAGCATCCGGTAACTCGCACGGCATATTATCCAGTTCGCATTTTCAACAGATTGTTAGTGCTCACGGCACAATCATGATTTTCTTTGTGGCGATGGGCCTAATGTTTGGGATTATTAACCTAATTGTTCCGTTGCAAATCGGCTCTCGAGATGTGGCCTTCCCTTTTCTGAATGCCACCGGGTTTTGGTTGTTCTTCTCGGGCATGGTCTTAGTCAATGTATCTCTCCTGATTGGTGATTTTTCAGCTACTGGTTGGCTGGCCTACCCGCCCTTAAGTGAACTTAAGTATAGCCCGACAGTGGGCGTAGATTACTGGATCTGGAGTCTTGAGATTGCCGGCATAGGTAGCCTGATGGCCGGAATTAACTTTATCGTGACAATCCTTAAAAACCGGGTTAAAGGCATGAAGCTGATGCTGATGCCACTGTTTAGCTGGAGCGTGCTTGGCTCAATGTCACTCGTGGTTTTTGCTTTCCCGATTCTTACAGTAGCGTTAACCCTGCTGGCCTTGGATCGTACCTTTGGCATGCACTTTTTTACAGCCGGTGGCGGCGGAAATATGATGATGTACGTTAATTTAATCTGGGCCTGGGGACATCCTGAGGTGTACATACTTGTTCTATCGGCCTTTGGTGTGTATTCGGAAATCGTATCAGTCTTTTCGCGCAAACGTCTTTTTGGCTATAGCTCAATGGTTTATGCTATCTGGGCCATTGTCGTGCTTTCATTTATCGTCTGGCTGCATCATTTCTTTACGATGGGGGCTGGTTCTGACGTTAATGCCTTTTTCGGGATTATGACAATGATTATTGCCGTTCCGACCGGAGTCAAACTGTTTAACTGGCTGTTTACGATGTATAGGGGTAAATTGAGTCTTAAGACACCGATGCTGTGGTTTATTGCTTTCGTAGTGGTGTTTACGATTGGTGGCATGGCTGGCGTTATTATGGCTGTCCCGCCACTAGATTTTCAGTTCCATAACAGTCTGTTCTTGGTTGCTCATTTCCACATGATGATTGTCTCGGGAGTTTTGTTCGGATACTTCGCCGCAATTACCTATTGGTTTCCCAAATTCTTCGGCTTTAAGTTAAACGAGCGTTTAGGTAAATATGCTTTCTGGTCATGGTTGATTGGTTTCTTACTAGCCTTTGTGCCCCTGTATATTCTCGGTTTCATGGGCGCGACCAGAAGGCTTGATCACTATAGTGCTTCTCTTGGTTGGCAGCCGCTGTTTATTGTTGCGGCAGTTGGCGTAGGGTTTATTATCCTCGGTGTTACCTTCCAGTTCCTGCAGCTTATAGTCAGTATTTGGCAGCGCAATCGAGAGCTCAGCGGCCGTGATCCATGGTCTGGAAGGACTCTGGAGTGGTCGTTGCCTACCCCGCCACCAATATATAACTTTGCCCGCTTGCCGGAAGTATCGACGCGTGATGCCTTTTGGGCAGCTAAAGTAGCTGGGCTAAGCGATGATCGCCCCTACCAGGCAATCGAGATACCGCGCAATACACCGCTTGCAATGGTTATTGCCGCCGGGGCTTTTTGTTTCGGTTTTGCTTTTGTTTGGCATATCTGGTGGCTGGCCGTTCTAGGTTTGTTAATAGTGATCGTAACCATAATTTACCGCTCGATGGACGAGCATCCGACATATTTGCTGTCGGCGCGTGAAGTGGAGCTGCTAGATAAGAGTAAATTTGCTAAGGATGCGGTAAGTTAGCTATGAGTAGTCTCCAAGTTTCTAATTCGGCATTAGCCAAGTCCAGACGTCAGATAGAACAGTCCGAAAAAGAAGGAAATGCGCTATTTGGTTTTTGGGTCTATCTGATGAGCGACTGCGTTTTGTTTGCTAGTTTGTTTGCCACATTCGTAGTGCTCAGGAACAACACTTTTGGAGGTCCTAGCGGCGCTCAGCTATTTAACCTGCCTTACGTTTTACTAGAAACGATAGTGCTGCTGACGAGCAGCTTTACAAACGGTCTAGCTCTTTTAAGTGCTCAGCGGCGCAAGCTTCAGCAGACGTTAGTTTGGCTTGGAGTGACATTTGCTTTAGGAGTCACCTTCCTGACCCTTGAAATTAGTGAGTTTCATAAGTTCGCCTTGTTGGGCGACTCCTGGCACCGGAGCGGCTTTTTGTCAGCTTATTACACTTTGGTTGGAACGCACGGAGCGCACATTACTATTGGTCTGATTTGGATGGCCGTGATGGCTGTATACATAGTGAAGCGTGGTTTAAATAACCCGCTGGTATTAAAGAGAATTCGTATGCTTAGCCTATTTTGGCATTTCTTAGATGTTGTCTGGATCTTTATTTTTACAATTGTTTATTTATTTGGAGCCCTACACGCCTAATACGATGAACGCTAAATACCACCATTTAACTAAACCTGTCCCCACGCCTAGTAGCGTGCTTATTTCCGAGCACCAGCCGCCGGCCAAGTTCAAGCATTACGTGATTGGCTTTGTCTCCTCGCTAATTCTTACCGTAAGCGCCTATTTAATTACCGTTAATCACGCTGGTAATAAGTGGCTGTTGTTTATTATCTTAGCGGTTCTGGCGTTGACGCAATTTATCGTGCAGCTGTTTTTCTTCTTACATGTCGGGAGAGAGTTTCCGCCGAGGTTTAAACTGATGCTTACGGCTTTTATGATCTTAGTGGTTTTAATATTAGTCGGCGGCTCGCTATGGATTATGTTTAACTTAAACGGACGGGTGATGCCCAGCACGCGGCAAATGGAGAAATATATGAATAGTCAGGACAACCTCTAGAGATGTTTAGTCGAGTTAAAGATTACTATACGTTAGCTAAGCCAGGCATGGTTTACGGCAACTTACTAACGGCCATAGCCGGCTACTTATTAGCTTCTAAACTTTCTCTAAACTGGACGCAGTTTATAGCGATGTTGGCCGGTACGGCATTGATCATGGGGTCGGCCTGTGCGCTCAATAATTTGTTTGACCGGGATATTGACGCGTTAATGAAGCGTACCCATAAACGCCCATCAGTTAGTGGGGCAGTTTCTACTAAGTCCGGAATAATCTTTGTTATAGTTCTGGCGCTGCTTGGCACCGTCCTGCTGGCGCTATTTGTAAACTGGCTTTGCGTAGCAGTCGGACTGGTTGGCTTTATCGATTACGCTCTAATCTACACCTACTCGAAGCGTAAAACCTACCACTCGACATTAATTGGCTCCTTAGCCGGCGCAATGCCGATCATTGGCGGTTACGTCGCGTATTCCGACCATTTAGGGGTTACGGCAGTTATTGTCGGGCTGATGATGCTACTCTGGCAAATGCCTCATTTCTATGCAATTGCGCTGTTTCGAGAAGCGGATTACCGTAAAGCCGGTATTCCCTTGCTGCCAATCGTTAAAGGTCATGCCGCTACCACTAAAGCAATGGTGGCCTATAACTTGCTTTTCTTAATTGCGGTGCTTAGCCTTTATTATTATTCAAAGTTAGGAGTTGCTTACGTACTGGTATTAGGGACGGTTGCTTTAGCGTGGCTAATCTATAACCTTCAAGGTTTTAAAAAGATATCTTTAGCGTCTTGGGCGCGGCGAAGTTTCACCTACTCACTATTGGTCATGGTGATTATGTCGGTGATGGTTGCTGTGCGCTAGACTTCTTTAGGGAAGTCTACTTTGACTGTAGTGCCCTTGCCCGGAGTGCTGGTAATAGTAATAACTGCTTGGTGGATATCTGTAATTAGCTTGGCAATCGATAGTCCGAGACCAAACCCGCTTTCATTGCTTCTTGAAGCGTCAGCTCGATAGAAGCGGTCAAAAACGTGCTCCAAATGCTGAGCTTTAATGCCGTGGCCTTGGTCGGTAATCTTAATAGATATCCAATCCTGCGAGCGCTCAAGACTTAGGCTGACGCGTGTGCCTTTCGGGCTATATTTAATTGCGTTATCTAGGAAGATGACCAAGAGTTGAACTAAACTGTCGTGGTCGCCCATAATTTTGTAGGTTTCTTTAGCCGGAGAATTAATGGCAAAGGAGATATTTTTAGCGTCGGCTTGAGGTTTAACCTGGTCGATTGCTTCCTTGGCTAGCGGTTTAAGGTCTTGACGGACGAATTGTTTTTGCTGGCTCTCAGCTTCAAGAAGCGACAAGCGCATTAAGTTGTTAATTAGCGTTTCAAGCTTTGAGGCTTCCTCGATATTGCTGCTAATAACTCGTTTCAGAGCTTTAGTATCTAGCTGATTGTCCATTAAGGCTACCTCGGACTCCATGCGGAGGGCTGTAAGAGGAGTTCTGAGCTCATGGCTGGCATCGGCAACAAAACGTTTCTGTTGCTCATGAGCGGCTTCAATTGGCTTAAGGGTCTCGCGCGCCAGGGCATAACTGATCAGTCCGGCACTCACTAAAACTATTAGGTTAGTTAGAATCAGTTCGTCTAGCAAATGGGTTCTGCCAGCAGCTAAATCCGCCGGATTAAGTTGTCCAAAGCGGGTACCGTTAAAAATTGGGAACGAAGTAGATAATTCACGGGTTTCGCGGCTTAGGCCATAAACTAAGTTGTTTGAGCCGATACGGTAAACAACTGCCGAAAAGATTAGGCTAATTACCATTAAGACACTTAGGTAGGAGAGAGTTAGTTTAAAGGTGGCGTTTTTGAACATCATAGCTTTAATGCTAGTCTAGCGCGACTTGGTAAAAATGCTCATCTTTAGCGGCTTAGTTTGTACCCAAAGCCACGGATAGTGTTAATTAGTGGCGGTTGATCTGGGAAAGTCCGGTCAATTTTCGACCTTAGGTAGCCAATATACACCTCTACGGTGTTAGGCATGACAATCGCATCTTCGTTCCAGACGTGGTTGATTATCATGTCCTTGGTTAAGATTTGCTCAGAGTGACGAATAAAATATTCAAGCAAGGCGAACTCTTTATTAGATAACTTAATTGGTTTGCCACCTCTAGTTACCTCGTACTTAGCCGGATCCAGAGTCAGGTCGGCATAGCTTAAGACTGACGAGGTCGGAACCGGCGGGCGGCGCAGTAAGGCCTGCATACGAGCCACTAGCTCTGAAAATGAAAAGGGCTTAACTAGGTAGTCGTCCACTCCGGCGTTTAAGCCTTCGACCTTGTCTTCAACACTGCCCCGGGCGGTTAGGATTAAGATTGGCGCTTTTTGGCCCTCGGCCCTTGCCTGTCTTGCAATATCTAGCCCGTCTTTACTCCCTGGCAGCATACGGTCAAGAATAATAATGTCGTAATCCGGATCAACCGCATAGCTCAGTCCGGTATCGCTATCGGCAACCGTGTCTACGGCATAGCCCTTCAACTCAAGTCCGCGTTTTACAGCGTTGGCTATCTTCTCTTCGTCTTCAACTAATAGTACGCGCATGTTTTGTCTCTAATCCTTGAATTAATATTCAATTGATTCTCTGTTAAGTATATGACAATGCATGAAAAATAGCTGAACTATTGCTCGATGGCCGGTTTTGTCTGACTAAAGCGGTTTTTGGCATGGGTGGCCAGCATGACAATAAATATGCAGCCAAGGAAGATTAAAAATACCCCGCGGTCAATAATATTAGCTCCTAAGATTTGAGCGTTTGAAAAGCCATGCAGACGGTGGGCAATTGATAAAAAAGCTTCGCGGAAACCGATTGCGCCTGGAGTCAGAGCCACAAAAAGTGAGAAGTTGGCAGCGCCGGTGTAGCTAATGGCTCTTAGTAGGCTCGTGCTACCCGAAACCTGCCTAAGCTCCAGAAAATAAATAGCGCTTTGTACTGCAAGCTGGACGATGACGACAAGTGTTAAGCGGGCAATTTTATTACGGCTTAAGTCTAGCTTGATCTTAATATTGCGACGCTCAAAGTGTTTGCTAGCCAGTCTTAAAACCAAATAGCTGATTAATACGACGCTGGCCATCCCGGGAAGAATTAGCCAAAAGTATTTTCCAGTGGCGAAGAGGATAATACTGCTTAGCACCGCGTAGATTGCGAAATAGACCAAAGAAGCCATGATGTATGAAGAGACGGCAACCTTATGTTTGGTCTTTAAATAAGCGGCGCGTACGGCTATGCCGCTTTGCAGGGGCATAAAGAAATTAGTCAGAGTTGAGTAAATTGACATTAACAGGTTTTCTTTAGTCTTTAAGGGTTTTCCGCATAGGTCCAGAGTCGCGTTATATACGGCCATTAAAACGACCAGCATCAGGCCGTAGGCTAGAACGAGGGTAATAATTAACCAGGGGCTGATGTGTTTTAGTTCACTAAGAACACTCTGATGTCCATAGATATAGTAAGCGAACAAACCTAGGATGACCGTTAGGAACAGATAGATGGCTACGGTCTTCTGGCGCTTACTAAATTGCATACTGTCTTACTATAACCCATTCCACTTAAACCAGGCTGGTGCAGCAGAGGATATTGTTTAGTTCGTTTTTAAAGTCATTGATGGTCCGGCCGGACGGCGTAGAGTTAGCTATCTCTATTGCTAGAGTGTAAACTTAAATTAGAAAACTATGGGAGATATAAGCAGCAAGCTGCTCGTAAACTTTATCAGCAAATACCCTAAGAAGTCGTTTCTCAAGGGCGAGATTATTATTTTTCAAGGTGAGTCTCCGCGAGCTGCCTATGTTATTCAATCAGGCATTGTTAAGGCCTATAACCTTAGCATTCACGGTGACGAAAAACCGGTAGCTTTTCATGAACATTTGGAGAGCTTTCCGGGTAGCTGGATTTACGCAAAAGTGCCAAGTTCAATCTATTACTACGAAGCCTTTTCGGAAGAATGTACCCTTTATCTTGTGCCACGCGAGGAGTATGTAGCTTTTGTTCAGAGCCATCAATTTATGGCGCTTAGCGAACTGGATAATTATGTTAGAAACTCACTTAGTTTATCGATGCAGCTCAATGCCTTGCAGCACTCTCGGGCCAGCGAAAAGCTGATGTATACGCTGCATTATTTGGCTCTTACTCACGGGCGGCTAGTAGGAGAGCATCAACGGGTGATCGATTTGCACCTAACGCACCAGGATTTTGCGAATCTGACTGGATTAACTCGCGAAACAGCGGCTACCGAGCTTAACAAACTGAAGCACCTAGGAGTAATAAGCTACGGTAAAAATCTTCCTTACAGCGTCAATTTAACAAAGCTTCAGGCTATTTTAAATGATCAATACATTGCCGAACTTGATCAGAGTGACAAACTAGTAGGAGCTAGCTAAAAAACACAGCTAGCCAGCAACTTTGCTGGTTTCCTTAAGCGTGTCGTTGACAACTTTATTCAGGTTTTGTGGTGCTGTCCAAGATTTTATAATGCAACGCGTCGCTCCGAGCGCGTAAGCTTTGCTAACTTCCGGCGAGTTTTCCATATTTGTGAAAATTAAGACTTGTACATCGGGATGATTTTTAAGGCGGTATTTCTCAAGTAACTCTAGCCCTCCCATGACCGGCATTAGTAGATCTAGCAATATTAAATCCGGAGTATAAGTCTTAAGTATTTCAAGTGCTTCAAGGCCATTAAAAGCCGTTTTGACATGATGCTTAGCGCTCTCTAAGATAATCTTATAGGCGGCGTTTAAGTCTTTATCGTCCTCAACTACTAGAATGTTTGCCATAAGCTTCTATTGATACTTCCTTTAATGCTCATTATGCCACACCTACTCTAGTTTTAGCTGTCGCTTTCTTTACTTTACCTGAGCTTTTAGACTTAACTATCGGTTTTGTCTTTTCCCGCGCAGGACTCCGTAGCGGTAGTGATAGATAAAAAGTCGTCCCTTTGTCCTCGGCGCTTTTAAACCAAACTTTACCGTTAAGCTCGTCCATCAGCCCCTTTACCAGGTAAAGGCCCAGACCAATGCCTGATGTTTCCTGACGCACTACATTTTCGGCCCGGTAAAATTTGCTAAAGATATTCGCGTGCGACTCAATAGGTATGCCGACCCCGGTATCCGCAACACTAATAACCAACTGGTTGCCTTTTTTTGGTATCTTACCGCTTAGCGTAATGGTGCCGTTCGCAGGGGTATACTTGATGGCGTTTGATATTAAATTGCCTAAAACTTCTTTAAGTACTACTACGTCAGAGTAGAGCTTCAAGCTACCTGGCGGGTAGTTAATCTTAAATTTAATGGTTTTCTCGGATGCTACAAGGCTATGCTCTTCAACTACCGAGTCGAAAAGTTTATTAACCGATAATAATTTTCGTTCAACGACTACTTTGCCACTTTCGATGCGTGAGATGTTAAGCAGGGTGGAGACGGTTTCATTCATGCGGTTAGCTGCCGAAATGATGGTTTTAAGAGCTTTTGTCTGGGGGCTCGTTAATTTGCCCATGTATCCGTCAAGTAGCATGTGAGAATATGTTTTGACCGAAGATAAAGGTGTTCGTAGCTGATGAGAGGCCAGCGATATAAAGTCACTCTTCATCTTGTCGATTTCATATTCGGCGCTGATGTCGCGGAAGATTTGGATACTTCCGACTAGTTTATCGCCACTCATAATTGGCGAAACGGTTAGCGCCACCCGCACTAAGTGGCCTTCTTTATGACGGTAATTAACATGAGCCGAGGTTATCTGTCCTGTAACAAAAGCCTGAGTCATAGGACGCTCGGTAATTGGTAATTGTCTTCCTGAATCATCGTATGGGGCATATAGCTTAGGTAGCCAAACTCCAATTGCCTCTTTTGGAGAAAAACCAAGAATAGCTTCGGCTGTCGGATTAATACGAGTTACCTTACCAAATTCATCAGTAGTGACTGCTCCATCGCCGATGCTGTCAAAAAGGACATCGTTAATAACCTGCTGACTTTCACATATTTGGGAGCTTATGTCTGCCATCAGCGTTCATTATACTTCTACTGAAATTTTGTTCAGTGCATAAATTCTTACTCTCTGTCATAATGCTAGTGGTTTCTTAAAAACATGTCTGAGGTCAACCACAAGCTAAAGTTTTCATTGCATTCCAGGGCGACTAGACGCTCGATAGCTGTAGCGGTTATTGGTCTAATAGTGCTCTATGGATTGATTCCGAATTTAAATTCTCTGTTCGGTGTTGACTTGCATCTCAAGGTGCCTAATAACTGGACCGATCTAGTTCTGGCGTTCATCAGTTTCATGTCGACTTTCGTGTTATCTAGTATTAGTTATCGTCTGCTGGCCATCAGGAAAATTCATCAGGCCCAAATTCTTTTAGTTCAACTCGGCAGCTCTGCCTTAAACTTACTTTTGCCGGACGGAATAGGCGGGATCAGCCTAAATTATCTATTTTTACGAAACAAAGGATTAACCAGCGGATCATCGGCTCTAGCAGTCGGGCTAAATAATAGCATTGGAGTTGCGGGTAATGTTTCAATGCTGATTTTGCTAGTGTCTATTTTCGGGACTAACCATAGTTTGCTTGGCGTTTTTGATAAACATCAGCGTAGCTTAGTGTTAATTGTCTTAGTGGCAATTCTAGTGATTATGATTATCTTGCTCTTTTTAAGTAGCGCCTTTAGTTTAGCTCAAAAATTTCGGCGCAATTTAGCGCTGGCTCTCAAGCGCTACCGGACGCATTGGTTACGAATTGTCGGATCATACGGCTGTTCATTGGGTCAAGCCACGGTTACGGCGCTAGCCTTTTGGTTAAGTCTAAAAGCTTTTAATATTGAGCTGGCCTTTCCGCTGGCCTTTTTGATCTATTCACTCAGTGTTTTAGTCGGAGGCTTTTTCCCTACCCCGGGCGGATTAGGCGGAGTGGAAGCCAGTTTAGTTGCAGCAGTAGTAGCCGTTCATGGAGCTAACACCAGTATTGCCCTGAGTGCAGTTTTATCTTACCGCTTACTCAGTTATTGGTTGCCGGTCGGGATTGGCTCAGTTAGTCTCTACGGTGTGCACCGGCTCAAACTTGTGCTTCAGGAATAGTATTTTCGCTTGAAGATCTCACTATAAGAAGACTATGATTGGTTAAGACAATAGTGAGGACTAAGAGATGCTACAGCTATCGATAGTCATATGCTCCGCCGGATTATTATTGTCAGTTCTAATTTTGCTTTATCACCGTAATAGGCCACCAGCATTAGTCAGCTATATTATTAGGCCGGGAGTCTTTAGCGATGATAGTAAAGACCCGGATTTTGAAAAGTTATATTTAACGATTGGACACTTACTCCACTCGTCAGATAGGAACTTATTGAGACCTAAAAACCAACTAATTTTCGAGGCCATCTACTCTTCTAATAAAGGTACGCGCTTTGTTCTTAGTGCTCCCCAGGAGCAAATTGAAATTATAAAAAACCAGCTGTTAAACCTAGTGCCTAAACTAAGTTTTACAAAAGCCAGATCAAAGGACGTCAGTATTCCTTTATCTAGCAAATTCCATAAAATCACAAGCTGGCGCCTAAGCTCTGACATTAATAAGAAAAGTAGTGGGGTAGTATCTGAGCTAGGAACTAACTTGCATGGTGCCTTGCTTAAGAATAATGAATATGTGAATTGGCGACTGTGCATAACTTCATCACAACCAGTCATTGGCTTGCAGATAATCCGAAAGTTACTGATCCTCGGCTATAACTTCTTAAAAATACTTTTAAAATTTCTTCTCGAGCTAATTGAAAACGATCCAGCTGCGGCCCGCCAGAGAGCTAGTAACCGGCGCGTGCTGCAGAAAACTAAAACCCCAGATAAAGAAACTGCTAATTCGGGTCTGAAGGTGGATATTAGCTCAATTGTTTTAGCTTCCTCGCGCAAAAGGACCGCGGATTTAAGTCTTGCGGTAGAAGCCGCGGCCAGAATTTCGTCTTTAGAACCGCTAACTACCTTTTCGGGCACTAATAAGCTTCGGGATTATACGTTGCGCAAGAGACTTAAACCGATCACGTTAGTAAATATTGATGCTCTGGGTCAGATATTTAGTTTGCCGCCGCCAAATAGCCTATGGGAGGAGGATGCTGAGCTTAACTTCAGCACTGAATTAGCGAATGGCCGGGCGTATCTATCTAAACCGGATATCGTGCTTGGAATCAGCAAAGACCGGGCGATAGGTCTTAGTACTTCTGAGCGGGCTAAGCACATGCTTGTGATTGGCGGCACCGGAATGGGCAAATCGACTCTGCTGGGCTATAGCATTATTCAAGATATTATTAATGGAAAAGGGGTGGCAGTAATTGACCCGCATGGCGACTTGGCAGCAAAAATACTTCAGTATGTGCCTGCCAATAGAACAAAAGACGTCATCTACATCAATCCGGCGCAGATTAACTATCCGGTGGCGATTAACTTGATGCAGTTACCGTCCGGAGTTAGCGGACCCGAGCTAGCGATTGCGAAAGACTTTATTGCCGAAGCGATTATTTCGATATTTAGAAAAGTTTTCTCCGATGACGCTAGTGGCGGTCATCGCATAGAATACATTTTAAGGAATGCGATTTACACGGCTTTTAGTGTGCCCAACGCTACCCTGTCTACCCTTTCTAAGCTGTTGACTAATGATCTTTACCGTAGCGGTGTAGTGTCTAGCCTTGCGGACTCAGACCTGAAGCAGTTTTGGCTTGGTGAGTACAATAAGGCCGGAAGTTTTCAGCGGGTAAAAATGATCAGCGGCGTTACGGCAAAACTAGGCCGCTTCCAAAGATCCGCCTCTGTAGCCGGGATTATTAACCAGCCTAAATCAACGATTGATTTTGATAAGCTATACGATGAAGGCAAAATACTAATCTGTAACCTTGCTAAGGGCACCTTAGGAGAGGACAACTCAACGCTGCTTGGCATGGTTATATTAGCCAAGTTGCAGCTGGCAGCAATTAGAAGAGTTTTGCATTCGCTTCAAGATCGTACGCCTTTTTACTTATATGTAGACGAGTTTGAGCAGTTTAATGCCCCGATATTCTCGCAGCTGATTAGCGAAGCGCGTAAGTTCGGCTTGTTTTTAACTCTAGCCGAGCAAACTACGGCTTACCAAAGCGACCAGGAAAGTAATATTCTTCTAGCCAACGTTGGCAATGTAGTAAGTTTTCGAACTGCTGCAGATATTGATATGCGAAGAGTGTTGCCGCTATTTCAACCTTACGTAAGGGGGTTTGATTTAGCTAATCTAGAGCCGTATAGGTTTTATCTAAAGGCTTCTGGAGAAAGTGCCAAGCGACCACTTAGCGCGCAGACTATTACACTAAAAGGAGATGGTAGTTTGCGAGTTGCGAGCGCGATTATTAAGCAAAGCCGGCAAAAGTACTCCGTTACTCCGTTTAACTCTAGCTCTAACGAGGACTACTCCAGACTACAAAGAGTTCCTTTTGCTAAGAGTTAAGGTGGCTTTAGAAGAGACTGTTTTGTATAATCCTTACGAGTAACAGTAGGTTTACAAATATTAGGGCGTCGCCAAGTGGTAAGGCACCAGGTTTTGGTCCTGGCATTCGGGGGTTCGAATCCCTCCGCCCTAGCCAAAAATGACTTAATAGCATAGCAGGACTGTTTAATACTAGAGTTCTTCTTTTAAGTTGGCTGACTATTATTATAATTTTCTAGAGTACGACAAAGGTATTGGCATAGATATTAGGACGCTTCTTGCTTGACTATTGGAATAATGACTTTTGCACGAGCTTTAATATGCCTGATAAGTGCATAGCTAAGAAGTTAATTACTTATGCTTGCATACTCAGATATTACTGGGCTACAGTTAGCTAACCATGGCGAGCAATCGAAACGATCCGGCTAAATTTATGGCGCCGCTATACATGAACCACCTTGAGGGTCGTATGGTGCGACTAAGAAACAAGAAAGACTCAACAGAAATACTTTTTATTGGCGATCTAAGCGCCAATCTCGAGTACTGGTGGGGCTTAATTCGTGCGCTTAACGACTTTGGTAGTGTCACCGCTCCCGATTTGCCGGGAATTGGCGGTATGACCAGTTTTTATAAAATTGGTAAACGCCCGAGCTTAGATAACTTCGCCGACTATCTATCGTCTTTCGTAAAGATGAGTTACCGTAATCGGCGGATTGTAATTGTCGGAGTAGGATTTGGCTTTGCTGTCGTCACCCGTATGTTGGCCCGAAATCCTGATATTGCCGCTCGGGTCAACCTGTTAATCTCTTTAGGCGGATATGCCGATCATGAAGATTTTATTTCCAGACACCATTCAGCCTATGCTTATCAGCTGCTTGGAAATTTGTTTGCGATGCGTATTCCCGCGGCCATTTTAAAATCTACGGTGTATAACCGTAACCTCCTGAGGCATAAATACCTGCACCATATTTCTCTTCCCAACTCCAGTAGTGCGAAAAAAGTACTGGCTGAAAATGAAGTCCAGCGTTGGTTAAGCAGTGATCTGCGCACTTTCGGAGCGGTGGTCAGTCAGTTAACTAAATTTAGTAACTGTCAGCATCACATACCTCTTAATGTCACTCATGTCTCACTGAGCAAAAAAGAGCTGAACCAAAACCACATCGATCAGCACCTAAGAATTATTTTTGACGACGTGGTCATGTTGCACCAAATTAAGAAAAACGTCTATTCGCTCAAGAAAGATAAACGTTCGGCAGGCGCTTTTTTACCTCCGGAGCTAAAACAGCAGTTGCGTGCAGTCTAGATTAATAAGGTGAGTATTTGCGTTTGCTTATTGCATAAGTGATAATTAGCTTATGTTCCACTTCGGACATTTTAATGAAGAGGATAAAAAGGCCTCCCGCGTAGAGGTTACTGTATCTAATGAGACACTAATCCGGATAGTGTTGATTGTTCTAATCACTATCGGCTTAGTTGAGGCCTTTCTAAGAGTAAAAGCGGCACTGGTGTTACTTCTACTTTCCTTCTTCCTGAGTCTGGTATTAAACGGCCCGGTAACTTGGATTGCCAACTTTTTGCCCGGAAAGATTCGGGGAAGCCGTTTAATTGCCACTACCGTATCTTATATCGTTGTTATAGTGATACTCGGGGCATTTATTGCCTATATTATTCCACCCTTTGTGCATCAGACAGAGCGCTTTATTGCAGCTGCCCCGAATCTGGTTCGCGATACTCAAAACCAACATACCGCTTTAGGAAAGTTTGTACGTAATCACCACCTACAGAGTCAGGTTAACAATCTATCTTCCCAGCTATCCAAACAGCTTAAGAATATTGGCGGGGTAGCTTTTAATTCAATTATTAGGATTGCCAAAGACGTCTTTTCGATGCTTGCGGTGTTGGCTTTAACTTTCATGATGCTAATAGAGGGACCGCGCTGGTTAAACGGTCTGCGTTCGATATTTGTACGTCCACAGCATAATGAGACAGTTAATCGTGTGGCGCACGAGATGTACCGGGTCATTAGGGGCTATGTCAATGGACAGGTATTACTGGCGATTATTGCCGCCCTACTGGTCGCACCTTCGTTATTTATTATGGGAGTTAGTTATCCGGTGGCCCTGATGGCGATTGTTTTTATTAGCGGTTTGATCCCAATGCTTGGACATACCATCGGCGCTACTATTTTAACCGTTGTTGCGCTATTTCACTCCGTTACGGCGGCGATTGTGGTTCTTGTCTGGTACGTTATCTACATTAATATCGAAAACTATGTTCTAGCTCCGAGGATTCAGGCAAATACAACTAAGATGTCGCCTTTACTAGTTTTAATTGCAATTGTCGTAGGTATTAACTTCGGTGGTTTGCTTGGCGGGTTGATTGCCATACCGGTTGCCGCAATCATTAGAGTATTGATAATTGAATTTCTTGAACAACAGAACAGATTACCGAAAAACTATCTAAAAGACATCAATGAGGAGAGCGGTACTTAAGATAAGTATTGCCAAAGTGGTCCGCTTGGCCGATCGAGAACGGTTATGTTGGCCTTTTCCAATTGGCTGCGAATTTGATCTGCTTGAGCCCAGTTTTTGTCGGCTCTGGACACTTCACGCTGCGCTATAAGCTGCTTATATTGATCATCGATATCTTTAACTTGAGTAAGTCTTAGTCCGAGCAGATCGTCAACTAAGATAACTACTTTGTTAATTGACTCGACGTTAGGGTTTAATGCCTCTGCTTGGTCGAGCCAGCTCTCTAAAGTAGCAAGGGCCTGAGGAGAGTTTAGGTCGTTTTGCATTTGTCCCAGCAGATCTGGTGGCTCTAACTGGGCCTGGCCTACACTTTGAAAGCGGCGAACGGCGAAGTTGCGATATCTTAAGAGACGCGCCTGGGCGGCCGACATGCTGTCCCAGCTAAATTTGCTTTGCGTACGGTAGTGCGACTCAAGGCAAAGCATCCTTAAAGTCTCAGCTGAAAAACCTCTGGCTTCAATATCCTCAAGGGTAATGGTATTGCCCAGACTCTTAGATATCTTCGTGTCGTTAATAAGGATGTGGTTAGTATGCATCCAGATCTTGGCCAGCGGTTTATTGGTGAGGGCTTCAGATTGGGCGATCTCGTTAGTGTGATGTACAGGTATGTGATCAATCCCGCCGCTATGAATATCTACGGTTTCGCCTAGGTACTTTAGGCACATCGAGGAACACTCAATATGCCATCCCGGGAAGCCCTTTCCCCATGGGCTATCCCACTCCATGTCGCGTTTGCGATCTAGAGGCGAGAACTTCCATAAGGCAAAGTCCGACGGATTATGTTTATCTGGATTAACCTCTATTCTAGCTGCGCTTTGTTGCTCGTCGATATCTAAGCGCGCAAAATCTGCATAACGAGGGAACTTCTGAGTATCATAGTAGATTCCGTCCGCTAACTTATAGGTATAACCTTTGGCTTCTAGTTTAGAGATAAAGTCTATTTGTTCAGCTATGTGGTCGGTGGCTTTAGGAATATGATCCGGATGGCTAATATTTAATTTTTCCAGGCCTTTTAGAAAATACACGCTATAAAAGTTAGCAATGTCCCAAGCCGTTTTTCCTTCTTTGGCTGCCTGTTTGGCCAGTTTATCTTCACCCTCGTCGGCATCAGAAGTTAAATGGCCTACATCTGTGATATTAATTACCCAATCAGGGGTATAGCCCGATAGTTTCAAAGTCCTAATCAGTAAATCGTATCGGATAAAGGTAAACCAGTTGCCAATATGCATATAGTCATAGACGGTTGGTCCACAAGTATATACCGAGACTATTGGTGGATGCTGGGGTTCCAGTTCCTCTATTTGTCGAGTTAAGGTGTTATAAAGGCGCATCCGGCTAGTCCTCAATTTCTAGTAACTGGCTAGCCTTACTGATTACATCATTGATTAACTGGTCTGCATCGCGACCATCGGTTAACTTAAAGCCGCTAGCGTAGTCATGACCGCCACCACCAAAACTTTCTGCTAGCTTTGCGGCAATCGGAAAGCCGTGATTTGAACGTATCTTAGCGGTTATCTTTCCCTGCGGATAGATTTTAAAAACGATCGCGATGTCTGTCCCGGTAGTAAAGCGCATGTCATCGAGTACTAGCATCGGCGGGTTATAGAGCGGGCTATAGCGTTCAATTTCCGGCCAAGGGATAGTGAGGACGGCAATCCGGTCGTTATTAAAGTAACTTATTCTTTCGAGCAGTTGACCTTTGTAGTGCACCAGATCTGGGCTTTTACGCATATAACTGCGTCGGGTTGACTCTAGGTCGGCTAATGAAACTCCAGAGTCTACCAGTTCGGCGATGGTATAGATTGTTTGAGCATTAACATTTTCGGTAGTCAGCCCAAGGGTGTCGGAAAGGATTGAGGCGGCGAGGGCGTTTCTAGCGCCGTTATTTAGCTCAAGATGTAGTTGTTTGGCTAAAGCGTAAATGACTTGAGAGGTTGCGGCAGCGTCTGGATCGACCAGACTAATAGTCGCGTAATCAATAGTTGAACTTGTCGCATGGTGGTCAATGACGATTAAGGGTTTCTTACGCAGAGATATTGGCTGCGAGACATTGTTAGTTAGATTTTCGATTAAGGAAAGCGAAGAGGTATCGAGCAATATAGCTAGGTCGAAGTTGATGCTTACTTCTTGAGATACACGGTCCCAACCCGGTAGGTAGGCCAAGTAGGATGGTATTTTAATGCCGCAAATCATCTCGGTTTCTTTCCCTATCAGCATTAAGATTTGCTCCATCGCAATAGCGCTACCCAAGCTGTCGCCGTCTGGATTATCCGGCTGGACTATTAGGACCTTAGTTGAGGAATCCAGTAACTCTTTAATTTGCTCGGCTTGAGGGTATGAGGCAAGATTTGCCATGCTATTTGTTCCCGTTGTCTGGCTGACTTAAAATTTGGCGGTGTTCTATGGCTCTGCCTAAGGTGATCTGGTCGGCGTACTCTAAGTCAACACCAATCGGCAGACCGCGCGCCAAGCGACTAATCTTAATTTTTTTGGGGCCGATTTGTTGCTGAATATATAGGGCTGTAGATTCTCCTTCTACGCTGGCGTTGGTCGCTAAGATAAGCTCTGTGACATTGTCCTCGTCAATTCTTTGCAGTAGCTCTTTAATGTGTAACTGTTCAGGTGATATGCCATCAATGGGCGAAACCAGACCCCCTAACACATGGTAGGTTCCATGGTACTGGGAGGTTTTTTCAATAGCCAAGATATCAAAAGGTTCGGCGACCACCGCTACGACAGTCTTGTCTCGCCTAGGGTCGGTGTAGAGATCTGAATATTGCTGATCTGCAGGAATTAACGCGAACGTCTTTTCGCAGTACCCTATTCCTGAAGGTAGTGCCGTAAGGGCTGCTGCTAGACGCGATCCGGCGTTTAAATCATGGCGCACGAACCAGTAAGCATACCTTTCGGCGGTCCGTGGTCCTACTCCTGGCAAGGCGTTAAAAGCGTCAATTAGTTCACTTAGCGCCGGTGGCAATACGTTCATAATAGCTAGTTTATGGTGTCCTTTTCTCTATTTTCTCGGCCTTAATGTAAATGCTTACAGTCCTAGGCCGCCAAGCAAGCCCATGAAGGGTTGCATCTTTTCGGTTGCTAAGCGTTGGCTTTTTTGAATGGCATCACGAATTGCCTCTTCAAGCCAGCGCTCCAGTTGAGTAATGTCATCCAAATCTACTAAGCTTGGGTCAATATGGATCTTTTTAAGCTT
The DNA here is from genome assembly GCA_027340655.1 of Candidatus Saccharimonadota bacterium. Taxonomy (GTDB): domain Bacteria; phylum Patescibacteriota; class Saccharimonadia; order Saccharimonadales; family UBA4665; genus JAJZWH01. The sequence continues at coordinate 2,004 of DAHWQR010000011.1, read as the reverse complement.
TTGCTCACCGTTAAATTCGACCCTAACGGCTCCGTCTCCCTTTTCAACTTCTATAATTTCGTGTTCTAGCTCTTTTTGAACTTTTTTAATTTTAAGTGCCATTTTAGCTTGGTCTATCCTACTCATAGTATCTACTTGCCCTTCGCTTAATTGATATTAAAGTCGTTAATAACAAAGTCGAATTACGCTCAATGCTACTGGCTAGTATAACATCTTGAGTAGGGGTTAGTTTAGATGCAGATTGTAGCTTGAGGTAGTCGCCGGATCATTAGCCCAAGCGACAAAATAACTGCGTGCTCCATAGACCGCACCAAGTCCAATTACTAAAAACATAATCATTAATCCGAGGTTTCTAGCAATCGGGTTGCGTGGGAAGATTGAGTACCATTCCTTAAGTAGAAATGCGATACCGGTGCCGGTAGTTACGCTAACCAGAGGTAGTAGGGCCAGCGGACTAATGATGCCGAAGCTTGAGACTAACCATCCGGCCGCCATTAAGATTAAAACTGAGCGCCAGCGCCAATTGGCAAGTCTGGTCAGGTAGCTTATTAGGCCAAGTAGAAATAATACGCTAAAGGTGATTGGCAAGACCGGCAAGTGGCCAATACTGAGCGCGGAACTTAATCCATCGCTATGAAAGAAAAGATCTCCAGGCACCCGAATAAAATTAAGTAGAAAGTTGTGTCCCGCGGTAGAAAGTTTGTTGCCTAGGTTGTATCCGAGCCAGGTTTTAAGCTGAGCGTTCTGGTAGTGGGCGATTAATTGGTAAGCCAGTGGCACTAGTAAAACTAGTGGCAATAAAACTGTCAGTATTTGGGCTGTTAGCTTTTGAGCTTTAAAAGCGCTAGTAATAGCGCGCCAAACAAGCGCTATGCCGACTAAAGCCACCCAGATGCCGCCAGGCAGATAGAAAGCCCCGGCTATAACGAACATCAACAAAATTAGTCCGAGCAAGGATGGTTTGCGGTTGAGGACTGCAATAGCCAGTAGCAACGCCGCAAAAAGCAGAAACTGGGACACTAAAGGAGTGGCTTTCCTGCCGACGCTGAGTAGTCCTAGGTTAAACAATACGATTACACTTGCCAGTAAGCCAATTTTGTATCCGTGCCAGCTACTAACCAGTATGTAAACCGCGAATATTACCAAAAGTGCAATGATTACTGACGTCAGACGAAAACCATATAAGCTACGGTTCAGGGCGTAAGTTAAGTGTAAGAGCGCGTAGTACGGTCCATAAATACCATTCAAGGACTTCCACCACGGACTAAAAATGAACAGCTGATGTTTGGTGTTCAATTCTTCGCTATTAGCTAAGCCAGCGGTAAGACTTGAGAGTCTAAAAAGCAGTAAACCAAAGCCTAAGCCCAAACTTAGTAATAAGCCGTAGAATTCGCTGCTGGGGCGCGCAATACTAAGCTTTATCTTGGGCAAACGAAGTTTAGGCGGTAAGTTTAGATTAGTGGCCATCTTAAAGCGCTAAAATGGTGCATTATGCTTGGTATCTAATGAGCGAAAACGCTGACGTTCATTGTCGAAGAACAATTCAACTCCTCCCACCGGACCGTTACGGTGTTTCTTAACAATAATATCGGTAATTTTCTTGCGGTCGGTTTCAGGGTTATAAAACTCTTCGCGGTAAATAAAGGCTACGACGTCAGCGTCTTGTTCGAGCGAGCCACTCTCGCGAAGATCCGATAGCTGTGGAATTTGCGGGCTACGGCTTTCAACCGAGCGGTTTAGCTGGGAGGCGGTTAGTAAGGGGACGTCGAGTTCACGGGCGATACTCTTTAAGCCACGAGAAATATCGGATATTTCTTGAACTCGGTTGCCATCATTTCCGAAGCGATTGCCGCCGCTCATTAACTGTAGGTAGTCAACTACTATCATGCCCAGCCGGTGACGGTGATTTTCTCTTCGGGCAATGGTGCGCATATCGCTGATGGTAATTCCTGGTGTGTCGTCTATATAGATTGGTGCTTCACTTAAGGTACCCATGGCTTCACC
>DAHWQR010000024.1 GCA_027340655.1 Candidatus Saccharimonadota bacterium | reverse complement strand
AAATTTAAGCGCGCTGGAAAACGTTATGCTGCCCATGGAATTTGCCGGACTAAGCAAACTAGAACGAGAGCAGCGAGCGAAGGAATTACTAGATCAGGTCGGCTTGAGCGGCGACAAACAGCGGCGCAAGCCAGGCAAACTATCGGGGGGTGAACAGCAAAGAGTGGCGATTGCCAGAGCCCTATCAAATAAACCAAAGATTATTCTCGCTGACGAGCCTACCGGAAACTTAGACTCGGTAAATGGAAAGAATATCTTTAACTTGCTGCACGAACTAAGCAAAAGCCAGAAAACTACCGTAATAGTCATTACCCACGACGTATCACTCGCCGGAAAAACAGATCGACGTTTTAGTTTGAAAGACGGTAAACTCCAAAAAGACCAAGAACAGCACAAATCTACCCGCTAGCTCCTATCTATATTACCCCTTGCAATTGTCCAGCGTTTATGCAAAGATTATGCCACACTAGAAGAAGCTGCTAGTAAATCTTTTTTAAAGAGATGTTCTAGATTAACAAGTATTAATTAAAGTTTTCGAGTTATTGAGGTGCAGCTAAGCGTTAAAGGCGACTTACCTCAGCACGAAGGAAGAGGTAATAAGGATAGTTATGGCAAATAAACTATTTGTCGGCTCACTGGCTTGGTCTGCAACAGATGACGACCTAGCAAAATTTTTCTCTGGCGTCGGAACTGTTGTTTCCGCCAAAGTAATTGTCGACCGCGACACTAATCGCAGCAAAGGTTTCGGCTTTGTCGAAATGAGCAGCGATGCTGAAGCGCAGGCAGCCATCGACAAATTAAATGGCCAAGACTTGAACGGACGTCCCGTCGCTGTCAGCGAAGCTCGCCCACAAGCTCCACGTGCCTAATTTAGTTTCGATTTAGGATAAAAATTAGGACTTTGTTTATTTAACAGGGTCCTATTTTTATTTTGCCCAGAATATTTAGCTCTTTAAGCTTAAATCCATCTTTTCGCTGGTATAGTATTAAATAATGCAGGTATATAAAGTCGGCGTGCCGGAAATTGCCATAAGCCCGCTGACTAGCAAAATTAAAGGAGCCTTAAATATTGGCCCAACACTCTGGTTGATTCCAGGTGGCAGCAACATAGCTTTAGCAATTGCTGTAATGAATCTACTAAGTACCGACTTAACCCGAAACCTAACAATTGCTTTAACCGACGAACGCTTCGGACCATATAACCATCCGGACTCCAATTGGGCTCAGTTAAAGCAATCTGGATTTGATCCAAAACAAGCCAAAATTATTGAGACACTCAGAGAGGGCGATCTAGGTGACATGGCAGCTGTTACGGCGCGTTATAACGCCGAGATTGATGAGGCACTAGACAGCACTATGACGGCTATCGGCCTATTTGGTATGGGCGTAGACGGCCACATTGCCGGTATCTTACCAGGGTCTTTAGCAACGAACGAACAAAACTATGCCACCGTGACCGGATATTCAAGCACTACTTTTAATCGGATAACCGTTACTTTCTCGGCTATCCGACGCTTAAAGACAGTCTTCTTAGTCGCCATGGGGGCGGATAAGCTACCTCAGCTAGAACGCTTAATAAATCAGGATTTACCGCTAGATATTCAGCCGGCGCAGATTATTAAACAAGTGGATGAAGCCTACGTATATAACGATCAAATAGGAGGGAAAGAACAACAATGAAGATAATCATTCACGGACTGGGACGCATGGGTATGCAAATTGCCCACAAATTAGTTGATGACGGACATCAGGTCATCGCTCATAACCGCTCAACAGACAAGATAGACGAAGCCGTCACTTTTGGAGCCAAAGGAGCACCGACCAAAGCCGATGCCGTAGCGCAAATGGGCGACACGACACCCGTTGTTTGGGTTATGCTGCCAGCTGATGTAGTTGACGACCAGATTGACGAATGGATGGAAATCTTACCATCGGGCAGCATTATTGTTGATGGCGGCAATTCCGACTTCCGGTTAACTAAGAAATTAAATGAGCGCGTTCTAGCTCATGGGTTCAGGCTAGTAGATGTTGGTGTCAGCGGCGGTGTCTGGGGCTATAAAAACGGTTTCTCAATGATGGCCGGAGCGGATGATCGGAAAGCCTTTGAGACAGTCGAGGGCGCTCTAAAAAGTCTATCCCTGCCTGAAGGAGCCTACGCCTACTTCGGGCCCAGTGGCAGTGGCCACTTTGTAAAAATGGTTCATAACGCAATCGAATATGGGATGATGGAGAGTCTGGCAGAAGGATATCACGTCTTAAAAGAAGGACCATACAAAAACTTGGATCTTGCAGCCGCCGGAGACGTTTGGCAACACCACAGCGTGATTACGTCTTGGCTCAATGAGCTATCAAGAGATTCCTTAAAACAAAACCCGGAACTTGAAGGAATTGAAGGCTACGTTGCTGAAAACGGCGAGGCCCGCTGGACACTAGAGGCCGCCAAAGAATACGCCATTCCAACGCCGGCCATTAATGCAGCAATGGACGTACGCATCGCATCACAGCATGGTGAAACCAACTTCGCAACTAAACTACTGGCTGCCATGCGCAATCAGTTCGGCGGGCATGCGCTAAATAAGGACGATTGAAATGTCCCAAGCTCCAAAACTTGCTCCTAGTATCCTAGTAATCTTCGGCATTACCGGTGACCTTGCAAAACGTAAGGTACTGCCAGCTTTGTATCACCTAACGAAAGATAACCTAATTCCCGAAGGTACAAAGATTATTGGCATCAGCCGAAGGGAAACACCAATACAGAACGTCTTAAATACCGTGGATCTATGTATTCAGGAAGAGGGTAATATCTGCGATCCGATAGTCATATCCCGTCTCAATAAGATGCTAAGCATGTTTAAGCTCGACCCTTTAATAGAATCTGACTATAACGGCCTGAAAACATACCTAGACAAGATTGAACTCGAATCCGGTCTTTGTCTAGATCGTCTGTTTTACTTGTCGATCCCACCGCAGGTATATAACCAAGTGATTGAACGACTGGGAAGTAGCGGGCTAAACCGTAGTTGCGTACACAGCAATAACAACCCGGCCAAAATACGTCTTCTAGTCGAAAAACCTTTCGGCTTTGATGTACCAACTGCCGAGGAATTAATTTCTAACACGAGTAAGGTATTTAGTGAAAGCCAAACTTTTAGAATTGATCACTACCTAGCCAAAGAAACAGCCCAGAACATTCTGAAGTTTAGACGTCATAATCCGCTTTTTGCCAGCCAGTGGGACGGACGTCATATTAGTGCCATCCATGTCATTGCCAAAGAGAAGATTGGGATTCAGAACCGCGTCAACTTTTATGAACAGGTTGGAGCATTGCGTGACCTAGTTCAGAGTCATCTGCTCCAACTACTTTCACTGACCGCTATGGATATGCCGGAGAACTTAACCGCCAAGGAAGTTCATGCTGCAAAGCTGGCGTTCATGTCTAATCTGGTTCCCCCGAGCGATGGGGTAGGGATTAAGTACCAGGCGCGGCGCGGACAATACCGTACTTACCGCAAGGAAGTAAGCAACCCGCACTCTAATGTCGAGACTTTCGCCTCTATTGTTCTGCGTTCACGCGACCCAAACTGGAACGGCGCACTGTTCCAACTGACAACAGGCAAGTCACTGGACGAGAAGGTGACGATTATTAAAGTATACTTTGGCGATGAAAATCCTAACGTCTTTAGTTTCCGTATTCAGCCCGACGAGGGCGTAGATATTGATTTGCTGATTGAGCAGCCCGGTTTCAAAAGAGATTTGCGCAAGGTAAAAATGACCTTCCGCTATGAGCAAGATTTTGGCGACAGCAGCAATCACCAGGCTTATGAACGCGTACTGGTAGATGCCATTCGCGGCGATCATCTGCTCTTTGCTACCAAAGAAGAAGTGATGGCTTCCTGGCATTTACTGCAGCCGGTTATCTCGCGCTGGGAAACGGACAGCAAGGATTTAGAGATTTACGATAACGGCAGTGCCGGGCCGGATGTGAGCCGCATGCCAAAAGCTTTTATGACTAAACTAAAGGCCGGTGGCGAAATAAGCTAATGATCATTGATATCATTATTATCGTGCTGCTGATCAGCGCCATAATAAGGGGCAAGGAAATTGGCTTTGTTCAGCAGGCATTCTCGACAATCGGTTTTATTGGCGGTCTGTTGCTTGGTGCATTGCTGGAACCGCAAACCGTCAAACTGGCCCATACCCAACTAAGCCGTTCAATGGTAACTATCGCTACGACTCTTGGTTTTGCTTTCCTAATGCTAATTTTAGGGGAGTACATCGGCATTTTTTTGCGCGGCAAGGTAATACTCAACAAGCTGACCCGCTACGATAATTTACTAGGCTCGGTAATATCGGTCATCTCAGTACTTTTTGGCGTCTGGCTAGGCGCAGCCGTACTGCGCAGCCTGCCATACTTGTCTTTACAGACAGAACTACGTTCATCGCGCATTGTCACAGCCCTGGACCAACACTTACCGCCAGCACCCAACATCATAGCCGACATTAGTCATTTAGTTGACCCTAATGGCTTTCCTCGGGTATTTAACGGCAATGAACCCGCTCCTCCCGGAACAATTAATCTACCGTCGTCTAGCCAATTTGCAGCAGCCCTGAGCCAGGATCAGCCTTCAGTGGTAAAACTGGTAGGTAATGGTTGTGGCGGCATTGTCGAAGGTTCCGGTTTTGTGGTCGGGCCAAACGTCGTTGCAACTAACGCTCACGTGGTAGCCGGGATTAGTAGACCTACCGTCGAAGACCGTAACGGCGACCACGGAGCTACAGTCATCTACTTCAACCCCAATTTAGACTTTGCTCTTTTAAGGGTTAGTAATCTAGCGGGGCAACCGCTTAAAGTAGATTCTGGAACGGTTGCTAATTCTACCCCGGCAGCGGTACTTGGCTATCCCGGAGGCGGTGGTTTTAAGATTGACCTGGCGGAAGTTCTTGATGAGTTTACGGCCAGTGGTAGCAACATTTATAACCAAGGAACAACGATACGCAAAATTTACGAAGTGGCAGCTAACATTATTCCAGGGAATTCCGGCGGTCCGCTGATTAACACCTCCGGTAATGTCATCGGGGTCGTCTTTGCTCAATCGACTCAGTACAACTCCGTTGGCTACGCCTTAGTCTCTTCTCCGTTGGTCAACATAATTCAAAGCACCCCGGCAAGTAGCCACTCCGTTAGTGACGGCAGCTGCGCCGAGTAATTATCTACTCGTTTCGCAACGCTTCAATCGGCTCTTTTTTGGCCGCCCTGGCCGCCGGAATCGAACCAAAGATAATTCCGATCAGCATCGAGACTAGCGCGCCGACTACGATTACCCGCCAGCTTAGACTTGGAGTCAGATTAGTGGTTGCTCTTATAGCAAGGTCGCTCAGCATAGCCAGCACAATTCCAATCAGGCCGCCAACCACGCTGATAGTGATTGCCTCAACCATAAATTGCGACATAATTTGACGGTTCGTAGCACCCACGGCCTTTCGGATGCCAATCTCATGCATGCGCTCGGTTACCGACATGAGCATTACGTTCATGATCCCGACGCCACCTACGAACAGGGAAATAATGGCAATACCAATACTTAAGGTAGCTAGAAGATTTAACACACTGGTGTTGCTTTGAGAAACCTGACTGGGCAGTAAGACTGAAAAGTTTTTTTGGCCTCCATGGTTACGCAGCAGAATAGCGGTAATCTGTCGATCTACGCTAGGCAGATCCTTGGATTTATCTACACCAACTAAGATCTGGAATATGGATGCCCCACCCGACAAAGACATTTGCCCAACAGCGCCAGTCGGAATAAAAATAGTGTTATTAAACAGGGTATTGTTAGAAAATGGGGTTGCCTTAAAATCATTTAAAACGCCGTCAACAATAAACTGCTGACCGCGCCAGGTAAAGCTATACCCTAGAGGAATTTTCTCATTAAACAGGCCTGCTGCTGCGTTATACCCCAAAACCGCAACATTGGAGTTGGTTTCGGTAGTATCAAAAAACGAGCCAAAGGCCAGCGACTGATTGAGCACTTTTGGTAAATCCTGAGTAGTAGCAATTACAGTCCCGCCATGATAGGTCTTGTCTCCGCTAGCCAGACCGGACAGAATAATTAATGGCACGCTGGCCGTAACATGATGCAAATCCTTTAGCGAGGAAATGTCTTGGTTGGTCAATGTCGATACAGCCGGACTTTGCGCGACACCGAAACTACTTAAGTTATCTACCTTTGACTGAATAGTAATTACGTTTTTAGAATAACTGTTAACTTGATTGGTAATCTCATTTTTTACGCCTTCACTAATGCCAATAATTACGATTACACTGGCTACACCAACGATTACACCAAACATGGTTAAAAAGCTCAGCCAACGATTAGCGCGCACTGTAGCAATCGCTGTATGAATATGTCCATTGCGCCAGCTCACGACCGGTCTCCAGTTTTTTTGCTACGACGACTTCTAGGCTTAGTTTTCCTAGGGGCTTCAACCTCATTTTTATCCGGTATGGTCTTCATGAGCAGGGAAACACCGGCCAGATCATCTTCTACGGATTTGGCCCTTACTTTGTACAAGTGTCGCTTAGCGGTTTTCGCGACTTCTCCAAGGCTAGTACTTTCATCCTGAATAATTCGGCCATCACGCATATAGACCACCCTAGTAGCATACCTAGTCAAATCCGGATTATGAGTTACGAAGATAATCGTATTGCCCATTAGGTGAATCTCACTTAATAGCTCCATTACTAAACGGCTGCCGGCACTATCAAGATTTCCGGTTGGCTCATCGGCAATAATAATTGATGGCTCGTTAACTAATGCCCGGGCAATAGCCGCACATTGAATCTGACCTCCACTTAGCTGGGTAGGGTAGAAGTACTCGCGGTTTTGCATGCCGACCCGCTCTAGCATTGAGGAAGCCAGCTTAAGGCGCTTGGTTGGGCCTACGCCTTTATAGACAAGCGGCAAAGCCACGTTATCTAAAACTGTCTGCCTAGGGAGCATGTTATATGACTGGAAGATAAAGCCAATGGTGTCTCGTCTTAGTTTTGCGGCGCGGTTATGGCCGAGACGTTCAACTACGCGGTTTTGCAATTTGTATGTCCCATGCGTTGGCCGGTCAAGTAAGCCCATAATATTCAGCAGGGTACTTTTGCCACAGCCACTCGGTCCCATGACGGCAACGAACTCACCCTTATCAATAGAGATACTGACTTCATCAAGAGCCAGCGTTGTGGCATCTCCAAAGCCATAGAGTTTTGACACTTCTTCAAGCTTAATTAGTGGCATATACCCTTTAATTCTACTTGGAAAGCTTGCATTTTAACAATATATATTGTAGTAATTTAGTGCTAACAGATTATGTATAATAGACTGGTGCGGATGGAGGGGTCGCCTAGTGGTCTATGGCGCACGCTTGGAAAGCGTGTTGGGCCTCACGGCTCTCGAGGGTTCGAATCCCTCTCCCTCCGCCAATTATATTTTCTAGCTGTTAGATTTTTTTGGTATAAGTAACTTTTTGGTATAGATTCCAATAATTGAATTTATGAAGGCCACCAGCCATAGCAAACTCAGCAGCACGACAAGCACGATTGTATACCAGTAGATAGCATCAACTTTAGTGTATAGATAGACGCTGTAACTGGATATGGCGTAAATAGCTAGTGGAAATATAAATGCCCACCAAGAAAGTGAAAAAGGTATTTTCCCCTTCAGTAGGTACCAGAAACTAATTGCCAGAACGAACAAAAATGCCCAAAGGCCAAACCCCCAAAAGATAATCGCTAAGATATTAAGGCTGCTTACGGAACTTAGCAGACCAACAGCCTTAGAAATACTGGCTAGCCCCATTAGACTTACCACTCCGCCGCCAACGGGGCCAAGCATTATCCAAAATGTCGGCGCTGCAACGCTTTCTGGCATTGGGTGAGAAACAAATCTCTGCAAAACTACACTCGAAAAAAGTATAAAGAGCATGAATCCGGTGCCGTAAAAAATAATATCTACTAGATTTACCGTCCTAGCCAATGGAATGTTTGACGGAATGTAGTTCTTGGCCACAAAATCACCGAGTAAAGGTATAACAATGCTCGCAACTGGGCTTATTAGCCAAGCGAAGTTAGTTACCTCGTGACTTACCTTATCTGCTCGGAACAAATTAAAAGCCGCTGCAATGCCAAAGTACATAATGCTTAGACATCCGAAAATCCAGAGTACTATTCCGGTGTGATCGATAAAACTGCTCGAAAAATATTTGGGCCCGATAATAAATAAATTAGTGCCCAAGACTACTACGCCAACCGGCATAGTAACAAAAAAGTTGGCCATAATAGAGTGCCTTAAATCTTCTAAGACTTTATCGAAATGCGTGAACCAGCGGATAATCCATGGGATTATTAAAATAACGAACAGGGCGATATTTAAAAACAGCAGGATTTGAGAATATACCCTTAACCATCCTAACCTCGTGCTTAGCTCGTAAAAAACGTTAGCCAAGCCACCAGTCCCCATGACTGAAGCATACCAAGCGGGCGAAAAATGCCTGATTGCTAAATCTAAGTTCTTATTTAGCAACATTATCTTGTCACTTCTTTCGCTTGATCACTTATGTTAAACAGTTCAGAAAGAATGGCAGATCCTTTATTGGTTAGACTGTAGTAGACACGTAAGCCATTTTTTTTAGACTCAATTAATCCGGCAGCTTTCAGATCACTTAAGTGGTGTGAAATAAGGCTCTGCGATAGACCTGTGGCATGTTCACTGAGCTCACACACGCAATGTTCGCCATAATCCCTGAGTATACTTAGCAACCTCAAGCGACTTTCTTCACCGATTAGTTTTAATAAGCTCGACAGGGGAAGGATATCTGCCGTATCAAAAGGTTTGTCGCAACAACTATATGAACTCATATTCAGATAGTATGCCTGCGCATCAATTAATGCAAGCCCAATCAAACTAAAATCATTAATAATTTCGAGCGCCATGGTCAAAGAACTTTTGGTTAGGCAAAAGGGAAGAGCCTAACTAACCGACAGCAATGCGTGCGAGGTGGCCATAATTTGTACTTGCGGTATAGATTACCGCTCCACCCTGGATGTCAACGAAAGACTGAATTGTATATTCCCAACCGTCAACCGTTTGAATAGGTAAGTCGAAATGGCTAATATAGGTACGCTCATGGCTACCATCGCCAACAAATGTCGCGCCCCCGGCACGTAACGTCTGCCACAAAGTTATGGCCTCCAACAAGCTAGGAATCTTGAGAAACGGCTGCTCTCGTTTCAGTCTATCTAATTTATCCCTCTGCTCCTTAACCGTGCCATCAACTTGATACGTAGTTTTACTTGGAATCAGACTGAAAATGGCTACTTTTCCGTTATCCGGATCCGTACCAGACATCTGCTCCGACGTAAAACGACTTTCCAATTCCTCCCAAACTACAGTTTGGTGCGGCTGATTCTCTCCAAATTCTTTGGCCGCCATGACTAAGCTGCTGCCATCTACTAAGAGATTGGGCGTGGCGACTAAAGTAAACTCCAGCGATGGGTCGGCGCTTCTGACTTCTGTAACATACTGTTGCTTGTCTTCGGTAAACCATTCTTCAAATTCAGCAATTAAACGCTCCCTCGAAGCTTTAGTAATTTGCTCAATTGGCTCCCGACCCTTATTTAAACTATCAATGGTTGATTTATATCCTCTAGCAGTTAAACCGAAGCGCTTTAATAGTAGTTCCTTTATCGGTGGCTGAGCAACAGTTTCCCGGTCTTCAGCTAACTCCTTAACTACCAACTCACCGCTGTATGCAGGTATCTCTAGTCCGCGCAGTCTCGCAGCTTGGGCAATTTCATGGGCACTTTCAATCAACCACTCATCGGATTGAGATTTTGGATCAATTGGAAAAATTTCGCCGTTAATATCAACTTCCATAGCTAAAATTTATAAGGGCAATAACTCCTGCCGTTTATAAACTTATTATACTATTTACTCTATACTTTGTCCAGTATAAGAGTGCTTATGCTTGAGTAAATAGATTGTTCGTTCGGGTAAGTCAGTTTGTAATAACCTGAAGTATATAATTAAAATCGACATCTAAAAGTTATAAGGAGAGTTGAAATGGACAATAACAAGGTGCTTGTAGTGACCATGAACGACGTTCCAGGGTATGAAGTAGTTGAGGTTTTTGGTGAAGTATTTGGTTTACTAACCCGAAGTCGCAATATCGTAAGCAACGTCGGGGCCGGGCTTAAATCAATTATCGGCGGTGAGATTGGAGCCTATACCAAGCTATTAACCGACAGCCGCAATCAGGCTGTTGACCGCTTAAGACAAGTAGCTGAAGAAATGGGAGCCAACGCGGTCATTGCTATGCGTTTCGATACTAGCGAAATTGGCCAAACTATGAACGAAGTTGCGGCTTATGGCACTGCCGTTAAAATCCGGCCGGTAAATAAATAATTTATCTAAGAGTTAATAATCGTTCCGGCCGGTTTTCCGGTTGCGGCATTCAGAATGTTGTTGGCTTTTAGCGCGTCAAAGACAATTATCGGTAGGTGATGTTCAGTAGCAAGACCAAGTGCGGCTTTGTCCATAACTCTAATTAACGGATTAGATACGGCTTCATCCCCGGTTAAGCTTTCCATCTTCACAGCATCGGGGTTGGTGGCTGGATCAGAGTCAAAAACTCCATCTACCTTTGTCGCCTTAAGAACTACCTCGCATGACAACTCCAGACCCAAGCTAACTGCCGCCGTATCGGTAGTTAAATACGGCCGACCAATGCCACCGGCAACAATCACCACGCGCCCTCTTTCTAAGTGTTTCTCGGCCAAACGATGGATAAACGGTTCGGCTACCTGATCAGCGAATATGTTGCTCAAACAACGTGACTGTAGTCCCTGATCCTCGAAAATATCGTTTAGGGCAAGGGCATTCATCATCGTACCAAGCATGCCAATTTGATCAGCTGTAACTCTCTTAATGCCATGTCCTGCTAACTGCGCGCCACGGGCAAAATTACCACCACCCACCATGATCACAACCTGAATATCTTTTGCCATAACCTGCTTAATTTCTTTAGCCAGCCAAGCTCCAAGCTCGGCATCAATTCCACCATCGAATTTACCGGCTAACTGTTCTCCGGATATCTTAAGCAGTATTCTTTTATATGCCATAACTCGCCTCCAGTCTAGCAAATTGGTCTAGCACTGACTATACTCTAGCTTAGGTGATGTTGTCGCTATACTCATGGAATGTAAACGGGATCCGGGCAGTGCTCAATAAAGGCGCCTGGGATACTTTTTTGGCTGAACAGCATCCGGATATCTTCTGCCTACAAGAAATTAAAGCAAAACCCGAGCAGGTGAAGCTGCCTACGGATGATTATCATGTCTATTGGTATCCAGCAGAGAAGCCTGGCTACTCCGGAGTTGCTATTTTTTCGCTTCATCAGCCGTTAAATGTTAGCTACGGCTTTCCAGAGGATATTATCAAGCGTTTCAAAGTTCATGGAGACATCTATGGCAACCCGAACCTAGAGGGAAGGGTAATTACCGCTGAATATCCTGATTTCTACTTAGTAAACGTCTACACCCCCAACGCCAAGGATGATTTAAGCCGTTTGGAACTCCGTTTTAAGCACTGGGACCCGGCTTTTTTAGCTTACTTAAAACAACTCGAGCAGACTAAACCGGTAGTAACTTGCGGCGACTTCAACGTCGCCCACACAGCTGATGATCTCGCCAATCCTAAAGGCAATAAAGGCAAAAAAGGGTTTACCGACGAAGAACGTGCCGGATTCCAAGCATTCATAGACAACGGCTTCATGGATAGTTTTCGCTTGTTCCACAGCGGGAATGGGTTTTACACCTGGTGGAGTCATTTTGCCAACGCCAGAACACGTAACGTCGGTTGGCGGATTGACTACTTCTTAGTCTCGGAATCACTTAAACCTAAAGTGTCGCAAGCTGAGATCCACCCCTCCGTAATGGGATCTGACCACTGCCCAACTTCATTAACTTTAAACTTATAAGGACAATTCCCATGCCACAGCGCCCCTTTGCGGTTTTAGATATTGATGGGACGCTAATAAGATGGCAGCTGTATCACGCCTTAGCAGATAAACTTGTCAAGTTAGGTGCGATCGAAGCTAAGCCTTACGAGCGGGTGTTAGATGCACGTCTGAACTGGAAGAGCCGCCGCTCCACGAATTCATTTTCCGATTACGAATCAGCAATGATTAAGTTGGTCACTAAGTCCCTGCCCGGAATGCAATACGACATTTTCGCCAAAGCTTGCACCGATGTTTTTAGCCGTTATCAAGATCAGGTATATACCTATACGCGCGATTTAATTGCCACCCTGCGTCAACAAAACTATCTAATTTTTGCTCTTTCCGGTTCACCGGATGAGTTAGTGAGTATGGTAGCTAACCATTACGGCTTCGACGATTATGCCGGTTCGCTATACGGAGTAAAGGATGGGTGTTTAGACGGGCAGGTGAAGTTGCTGCTACGCAATGCTAAACCTAAGGAATTAACCAGGCTAATTAAAAAACACGGCGCCAAGCTAAAGGGTAGCATCGCAATTGGCGATACGGCCACCGACATCGACATGCTAGAGATGTCCGAACGGGCAATTGCTTTTAATCCTTCTAAAGAACTTTTCGACTATGCCTCTAAAGCCGGTTGGGAAGTCGTAGTAGAACGCAAAAATATGGTTTATCTTTTAAACTATCAACATGGGGAGTACAAACTTGCAACAACAGACAATCGGCAACCCCTTATTCCCTAACGTTTTGTGGAGCCGACCTGAGCATAGATCGTCGGCTGGCAAGTTAGCTATAATTGGCGGCAGCAGCAGTGGTTTTAGCTCAGTCTCAGAGACTTTTGCAGCCGCTAAGCAGTCAGGCGCTGGCACCATCCGCGTAATCTTGCCATCAGTACTAAAACGGACTTTGGACAAAATCTGGACCGATAGCGAATTCGCGCCTTCGAATAGAGGGGGTAGTTTCGCAGCTAGCGCACTTTCCGAATGGCTTAACCTTTCATTGTGGTCGGATAGTGTAATAATTAGCGGCGACCTAGGCAAAAGCAGCGAGACGGCAATTGTCTTTGAGCACTTCCTTAACGAATACCCCGGACCCCTAGCTTTAGCCAAAGACAGCCTGGCGAGCGCTATTAGCTTACCGTCTCAGCTACTTGAACGCCACGGTCTGACTCTGATTCTCGAGCGTCCGGTACTTGGGCATTTACTTAGAGAGATTCGTTACCCAATGTCTGCGCCCAGCAATCAGACAATTTACCAATTCGCTGAGCTTTTACATTCTCTGAGCCAAAGTTACCCCTGGGCCATTGTTACCGAACATGAACAATTCTTTTTTGTAGCCTTTGAAGGAGATGTGTCGACAACACCCAAAGCCAATCTTAACTTGCTTTCAGCAGGAACAGCAGCAGCAGTCTGGCGTATGCAACAGCCAAGTAAGACATTTGCTGCCCTGACTAGCGGCATCTATGACCTAATTAGTCCGAATAGTCTTTAGCGAACTGGCTCAAGTTCGACCTGACTATCTAAGCCGAGCCCTCTTAAATCCGCCAGACGATTAAATTCTGCCAGTGTTAAAGGATCTTTAAAATAACCTGCCGGAGCGATAATCTCAGCCAGCGTGCAATGCGGATGATATTTTTTGTCACCAGGGTAGGGGTTTAGATTGATACCACGCAAGGCGTATTGCTCCAGATAACTTTGAGCTTCTTGATTAAGTTTATGGTCATCAAGCTCAAGAACTAGTTTTGCGCCAAGCACCGAAGCCGTGTCGTTATTGTCAATTAAACTCAGTCTCTTGCCCAAGAAAGCAAGCCTACCTAGACTAACAAGCATAGGCTTATAGGCCGAGCTAATTGACTCGGTAATCCTACTGGTAGGCGGCACATCGTTTAGGCCAAAGAGTTGGTAGTAACTTAATACCGATACACCCAAATCTTTGCTGTCTACTAAATTAGTTTTTTCCGTCAACCCAAACTCTATGCGACTTATAATTTGTTCAAACAGATAGTAGCTTTTAGAAGATACCTTCCGCCTGGCGGCCACTACGCCACCTTGGACATCTTCTGAATAGCTTGATTGAGGATTGTCGGGATGAAAGGCGATGGCAATAGCTGGTTCTTCTAACGATCGGTCCGCTTGGGCCAGTTCGTGCACCATAGCCATAATCTATTTACCCCCGAGCCTGTCTTTTTAAGGGCTTTTTATTTTAAACCCGAACTATCCGTTAATATATTCGCTTATGCTTAACGCTGTCAATTATTATTAGTGTTTCTGGAAACGAGCTAGATTATATCTAGATAGCGAACTATTTTTTGAACAATCCGGGGTCTCTGATCAACAGGATTCCAAGAATTAATGTCAGCAATCAATTGATTTAAGTCATCGACTGTAAGCGGGTCTTCTTGGATGGTTTCACTTTCTTGATCTAATATACCTCTCTCCAAGCAATCGAACATTAAACCATCCCTGTAGACAAGTCTGTGATACTGATCAGCAGAGCGATCGCTTCCAAGAATGAACCGGCCTATCTTTGGCTCTACAAAGTCACAATCAAGGTTAGTAGCTAAGGGTTTAATGCTACTGCTGTCGCCCATCTCAAGTACAATAAAGTCACCTTGCTCGCCTCTAAGCTGGAGTTCTGCAACTTTATATCTATGGTATACACGAACGTACTCCTCATGCCTGTCGAATGCATCAAGAGCCGTTAAATACAGGGTATCTACGCGCTCGTGATATTCTGGCGAACCCAGATCTAAGCGTTCTTCCGGACGTTCCATAGTAGTTAATACATTACAACATATTGTTATATAAATCAAATCTGGTGCCGGAAGAGGGAATCGAACCCTCAATCCTAAAAGGAACACGATTTTGAGTCGTGCGCGTATACCAATTCCGCCATTCCGGCTTATGACCCCTTAATTGTACTATACTTAGAAGTGCTTAAAAGTAGCGGCCAACATTGAATAGAGATGTCAGAAAATAACAACCACCAAAACCAATCCGGTCAAACCGATCCGGCTGCTCAGAATTTAGCCATCAACTTAATTCGGGCTAAGCTGGACTCACTTTATTCTTCAGAGCCTGACGCCAAGACGGAAGAAGCCGAGGTCCTAAATACCAATCAGCGCAGTAAACACCAACAGTTCATGTATGAGCTAACGACTTCCGGCAAGACTCTAGCTCAGATCCAGACTGAATGGCATAACTATTATCAGAAGTTAAGCAACGACCAAAAACGACAGGTATGGCAAGAGTTCTATGCCAGTAACCGAAATGCCGCACAGCACCAACAAACACTGCCTGAGACCCCCAAACCACAAGCCATATCTGAGCACGTAAACCAACGCGCAACAGCCCCTAAAAGGGTCAAGACCAACCGTATTAAGGCTGCCGACTTACGTCAAAAAATACTAACCAATGCCGCCAAAAGTACGCCACCAAAATTGACCTTCAAACATCATCTGCAATCAGCATTGTTTGGCCTATCAATGGGCGCACTTGCAGTAATCGTTCTGCTGTTCGGTTTCTTTAATCAGGTGATTATCGCACCGTTTATCCAACCCAGCCGTCACGACACGGCCACGCCTATAATTCTAAGCACTCAAACCATCAGCCCCTCGGCCACGCCAGAGGTGATTATTCCAAAGATTAATGTTGAGATACCGGTAATCTATTCAATTACTACGACCAATGAAGCGACCATCGAAAACAATCTAGAAGACGGGGTTATCCATTATCCAACCACTTCAGTTCCGGGGCAAACAGGGAATGCGGCATTTTTCGGCCACTCATCGAACAATATCCTAAATCCCGGTAAGTACAAGTTTGCCTTTGTGCTACTGCATGATCTGGTAGATGGCGATGTCTTTTACCTTACATATAACGGTCAGGTTTATGCCTATAAAGTGTTCTCTACATCCATTGTGAGCCCATCCGATGTAAGTGTACTCAACCCTGTTCAGGGACACACCGCGACCGCGACACTAATTACTTGTGATCCACCCGGCACCAGCATAAACCGCTTGATAGTAGTCGGAGACCAGATTAGTCCATCTCCTTCGGGAGACACCGCCCCGACGCCCAGCGTTGTCACAGCCAGCGCCGTTTCCGTACTTCCCGGCAACGGACCAACTCTATGGCACCGCTTCATATCTACCATCTGGAGTAAATTCGTTATTGCCCTGACCGCACTGCTGGTAATATATGCTGTCTGGCGCTGGTACAAAAAAGAGTTCAGCTATAAGTATTAACCAGCCAGCAGCGAAACTTGGCTTAGCTCAACTTTAGCATTAGCAGAATTATTGATTGTAAAATATGACTGATAGTTAGGGGCAAAAAAGACTTGGTACTGCGGTAGAGCCGGACTTAAGCTCTGGCGATTAGTATTGTCGTAATCAGCCACGGTCACTTCGCCGCCACTAACGTACACCAGCCGATCGCCATCCATCCATTGCGCATGCAGCTGTGGCGGGTCAAGCGGCATCGTCGAGGTGTAGTGATAGATAACGTCGTTAAGTATGTCATAAACAGCAAACGTAGTGCCATTTTCGACCATTATAAACTGCGCCGTTGGAGCAAAGGACTCATAGTTCGGCTGGTTTATTTTTATTGCTCGAAAGGGCAGAATTTTTGCATCTGGCGCCGCTGTTGCTTGGCCTACCGGGTCCTTGTAGATATCTACGAAGCTATAGCTGCTATCGCCAACGACCGCATAATCAGTTCCGTTATAACCCGCCATGTCCAGTAAGTAAGTCGAAGCTTGCGGTAGATAACGCATCAGATAGCTTGTACCGCTATCCAAAAGATCCACTGCGACTTCACCAGCAGGAGCGCCACTAGGAGTAACATAAAGTATTTCGTTGTTAGAGTAACTCTTGTAGGCTAGGACACCGCTAGCTACCTCTGTTAAGGCATTGTTATTACTGCCGAGTACCGCAGACGACAACACCTCGGTAGCTGCGTCATAAAAGTAAAACTGGTTGTACTTTAAATTGTTGAAACTAACTGAGGTCGGGGCAAAGTTAAATGTTTTATTGAGATTTATGCTCTGGGTCGGATTGGCAGTATCCAACTCGATATACTCACTGCTAGAACCGAAGATATGCTCCAGAAGTACGTGCTGGTTATCGTCAGACCAGCCCACCACCTGCCAACTCTGAGCTCCGCTGTAGGGAGTTACGATGCCGGCTGGAAGACTAAGGCTAAGCGGCGGATTAGTTGGGTTGGTTAAATCATAGAGCAGGAATGTAGTCAGGTCGGTTGGCGAAGAAAGCAGCAGATACTGCAAAGAGGGGCTCTGAGTAGCAATAGCCGGGGCACTAGATAGTGCGGTAACTTGCTTTGAGGTTAACTTAGTCGGGAATAAGAAGGGATAATCGTAGTGGACTACCTGGCCGCCCAGATTGACAATTACGTGCTGCCACGGCCGATAACCGCTCAGCAATAGCTTAAAGTTATAGGCTCCGGACTGGATAGTCAGTCTGGTATTAGTGGTTGCCGAATTCAGGACACCGTTAACATAAATAGAGGCACCAGTCGGTTGAGAAGATACAAAAATCATTCCATCCTGAACAACTTGGCCATTATGGATGCTATAGCCATATGCTTCCCAAAGTAGGATAACGCTGCCGATAACTATGCCGAGGGTAGTCAAGCCATAGCCTATCCGAAGTAATATTCTATGCTTTCTTAGTCGTTTAGGGTCGAGAAATTCCATAATAAATTCCCACAATTTAAAGCTTGGCTAGCTCATACTTAACTATGAAGCCTGTTGCTAGAGCGTACAATATTCAAATAACAATGGCCTTAGAAACGTTCTACTATACTACAGCGCTATTGCAGGCAAGTTCAAGTAGGTTTAAGATGAAATCAGCACTTTTAAAGTGATTATGTTAATTGTAATCTATAGAAAATAAGATAAACCTTGTGCATAAATTGACTCGCTCAACTCTAAAACTAAACGGCCAGGATTATGACGCCGGCACGGGACAGCCAATAGGGGCACCGAACCAGGCTAGTATCGATGGTGTAATTCGTAAACCAAAGCCGAACAAAACTCATCCGATTCAGCATCTTAGCGTTCATCCATCACCATCGAATACCTTAATGCGTAGCGCCGTTAGAAAGCCCCCAAAGTCCACTCGCCTAATAGGTAGCGTCAACACCCCGATTGGTCTCACAACCAAAAGCCCGGCAATCGAATCCTCGACAATGGTCGGAAGAATTGATCCCGGTCTAGCTAAAAGAGCCAAGACTTTTCGACCAAGCCGCCAAATATCCCGCTTCGGGGCTACGCTTAGAAGCGCAACAAACGTACCTGAGATTAAAGCTACTCTCAATTCCTCTGCTGAAGCAGCATCCGAGCGAGTCAAGTCGATAGCTCGTCCCGCAGGAGCCAATTTGTTGGAGCGAGCCGTAGAAAACGCTAATAGCCATGAGCAGCCAAAACTTAGTCGGAAAGAGGTCCGCCGCCAAAACGGCAGGCCAAAAGTCCGCGGACACGGTGCTGCCGTGGTTTTGATCTCTTTAATGGGTGTTCTGGTAATAGCTTACGCAATCTACGCTAACATGCCGAACGTGATGGTTAAGGTTGCCAGTGTCCGGGCGGGTTTTTCAGCAGTCTTACCAAGTGATAGGCCTGCAGGCTACTCTCTAGCTTCAGTTGACTACCAGCCAAGCACAGTAAGCTTCAACTTTTCTAGCAATACCGACAGCCGAAAATTCACAATTACTGAGCATAGTTCCAACTGGGACAGCGCCACGCTGCTTAGTAGCGAAATTGTGCCAACCGATGGCAGTAAATACCAGGAGCTAAGCCTAGATGGCCAGAACATTTTCCTTTACGGTAATGATCAGGCGGCTTGGGTGACAAATGGTATTCTCTTTCAGGTGAACGGGAATAACAGCCTGAGTACCAATCAAATACTTCAACTCGCCACAACCCTCTGACTGTACTAGTTGGAAGGTTTAGTATTAACTTATGAAAGAGGGAATATATATTTTATGACGGTTAAGACTAGATTTGCGCCCAGCCCGACTGGATATATGCATGTTGGCGGCATTCGCACAGCACTTTTTGCCTGGCTAGTGGCTAGGCAGAATAATGGGCGCTTCATCTTGCGCATTGAAGACACTGATAAAAATCGCCAGGTCGAGGGAAGCATTGAGCATATTATTCAAAGCTTAAAGGTTTTAGGGCTTAATTACGACGCGGGTCCGGACAAGCCGGGTCCGGAAGGGCCATTTAAACAAAGTGAGCGCTTAAACATCTATCACGAGTGGGCAAAAAAGCTTATCTCTTCCGGGAGAGCCTACGCCGACCCTTATTCTAAAGAAGAACTGGATGCTTTTCGTAAACAAGATGACGCTAACCATCATCCTTTTCTTTACCGCAACCATCGCCCGGAAATTACACCAAATTGGGAGTATCAAGTATTGCCGCTACGCTTTAAAGCCGAGCCAAAAGCCTATAGTTGGCATGACGTTATCATGGGCGACTTGTCGGCCGGTGAAGAAGCGGTAGATGATTTCATTCTTATTAAATCCGACGGCTATCCAACATACAACTTCGCACATATTATTGACGATTACGAAATGCAAATTAGTCACATCATTCGCGGACAGGAGTTCATTGCTTCTACTCCCAATTATCTAAATCTCTATGAGGCGCTAGGTTTTGCGCCGCCAATCCTAGCCACGCCGCCACCGGTGCTTGGTCCATCCGGAAACAAAAAACTAAGTAAGCGTGATGGTGCAAAAGATATCCTAGAGTACATTAACGAAGGTTACCTCGTACCAGCATTACTAAACTTTATTGCATCACTCGGCTGGAACGACGGCACGACTAAAGAATTGTTTAGTGTTGATGAGCTCATTCAAAGCTTCTCCCTCGAAAGGGTCGGCAAAAGCGGCGCCCGTTTTGATGAAAGACGCCTTTTATGGATGGACGGAGCACACATCCGCAACTTAACTCCCGACGATTTAGACGCGATGGCTAAACCCTTTTGGCCGCCAGAAGCGAAAGACTACGATCAGGCGTACCTGCACAAAGTGCTGCTTCTAGTTCAGGAGCGTCTTAAGTACTTTGGGGAAATTCCCGAACTGACCCGTTTCTTCTTTAGTGACCTAGAACTTAACCCTGAGTTAATTAGTGCTAATTCAAAGCTCTCAGCCTTGGATAAGTCGCAGTTAAAGGGGCTGCTGGAGCAAGCCCAAGCATCTCTTGAGCAAAGCGATTTTAGTCTAACCGATTTAAGCTTTAGGCTCAATTCTTTACTGGAAGCTACTGCTCAGCCGGCAGGAATACTATTTAGTTTAATCCGCATCGCTACCACTCAAGCGCCTGCCAGTCCACCATTAGCCGAAAGCTTAGAGCTAATAGGTAAAGAGCGGAGCTTGGCTAGACTAAAACAACAGATTGATGCTTTATAAAGCGTGGTAAACTAAGCTTATGCATGATGACATCCGGGAGCGGTACCCGGCTCCTAAAAATGATCCCCCGAAGGAAGAACATTCATTTTTAACTCCTGAGGAAGCCGCAGTCAAAGACAATGCTCAAACCGTTACCCCTAGTTCATCAGAATTAGTTATTAATATGGGGGATGAAGAAAATATGCATAACCGAACTAACACTTCTTCAGGATCTAAACGAAGCTTACTAAGTCGGTCATCAAACACCAAACCCAAGAAAGGCAAGTTTTTTCATCTAAGCAAAAAAACTTGGTTAATCAGTGGCGGTGTATTGATAGTGCTTTTAATTCTGGCTGGGGGAATTGTCTACATGGCAGCCCACCACAAGCCGACAACCGTCACTCTAAGTACTAAAGCACCGAAAACTGCACCTCAGAAAATTAACACCAGCTCAACCGTAGCTTCAACATTAACCGGCTTACAGGTTGCTCCGGCAGCAAATCAACGCCCAATTACGGCAGTAATGATTGAGAACACCCCGCAAGCTAGACCGCAGTCCGGATTAAGCCAAGCTGGGGTAGTGTTCGAAGCCTTAACCGAAGGTGGCATTACCCGCTTTATGGCATTGTTTCAGGATCAATTACCGACTTATGTTGGACCGGTGCGCTCGGCCAGACCGTATTTCATTGATTGGGCTCTTGGTTTCGACGCTCCATACGCGCATGTCGGCGGAAGCCCCCAGGCTCTAAGTGAAATCCAGACGTTAAATGTTAAGAATATGGATTACCTGGACTATCCCAGCTACTTCACACGGATTTCCAGCCGTCCGGCACCACATAACGTTTATACTTCGATACCGGAATTAAACACTTTAGAGTCTAGTCTGGGGTGGACATCCAGCAACTTTAGTGGCTGGCCGCGCAAACCGGACGCACCTTCAGCTCACCCAACCGCAACTTCAATTAACCTAAGTCTTTCTTACTCGACATATAACGTCAGCTATGCTTATGATGCCACCACCAATAGCTATGACCGCAGCGAAGGCGGAGCTCCTCAAATTGACGCCAATACCTCCAAACAGCTGAGCCCTAAGGTAGTAATTGCGATGGTTGTACCTTGGAGCCAGGGCGCGTTAGACACATCCGACGCTTATTATTCTGTCTATCAGGATATCGGTAGTGGCGAGGCTTACATTTTCCAAGACGGCACAGTAACGATTGGCCAGTGGAGCAAAACGTCAGTCAATGCGCCTCTGGAGTTTACGACAACTTCCGGTCAACCAATTAAACTTGATGCTGGTCAAACATGGATTACGGCAGTCGCTAACAGCGGGGAAGTGTCATACTAACAGTACTTAGGGTGGATAACAACTTAGGGCAATTATTATTATGTCCAAAAATTCAGACTATTTAAGCCGCGCGAAACGTCAATATACGAGCGCCTTATTGTTAGGCTTAATTTGCGAAGGCTTGGTCTTAATTGCACTATGGGAAATCCTTAGAATCTTCATCAACCCATCGTTAAACAACCTCTACTTTGGCCTGATTCTTGGTGGCACCACAATCTTAATGAGTTTACTGCTTGCTAATATTTTAACTAAACGCCTGCTATCCCCGGTCCAAGCCTTGTGGCAACTAATTATCAATATATCTCCGAACGGCAGTCTACCGCCGCCAAACATTGATGCCTTAAAGATTGGCCGCGAGCTAGTCGCAGATCTTTCGGCTCAGGTACTACAGCTGGCAGCCAGCTCAGGAGAACGCACTACCAGCCACTCAAGCTCCGATCTGAGCCGCAACTTTATTGCTAATAATTTACCGCTGCCACTTTTTATATTAGATAGCCAGGAAACGGTCGTTTTTGCGAATAACAGTGCCGGCGACTATATAGGCATCAACCCGAAAGATATTATTGGCAAGAATTTTTACATGGTTATGGATATGTCCTTCCCAAGCGAGCAAACTCTGGATAAATGGCTAAAGCAAGTGAAGGGCAGCAATGCAACGGCGAGCTCCAGCTGGGAACGCGTACGATTGAATGTCCTAGACAGCCATCCGACAAGGCTCTTCGATTTGGCCGCCTATTACAACAAAGACAACCCGGATAAACAAGAGACGATTCTAGTGGCCTTTGATCATACCAAGCAGTACTCGCAAGACGACCAGGCGGTCAGCTTCGTTGCCCTAAGCGTTCATGAGCTACGCACGCCCCTAACATTATTGCGTGGCTATATCGAGGCCCTAGGAGACGAACTGAGCCCAAATGCCAGCCCCGAACTACAGGAGTTTATGCTTAAGATGAGCGCTACAGCTCAACAATTGACTATCTTCGTGAATAATATTTTAAACGTTGCCCGGGTAGACAACGACCAACTCCAACTGCAGTTGCATGAGGAGAATTGGAGCGACATCGTTACTTCGGCAGTTAATGCCATTAGTTTGAGAGCAAAGGTTAGAGGAATAAGTATTGAAGCCACTATTGCGCCAGAATTGCCAAGCGTTGGCGTGGACCGCTTGAGTATCTACGAAGTTATTAACAACTTAATAGATAATGCCATTAAGTACAGCGGCGAGGGAAAAGTAATTAAAGTTGATGCGCATTTATCTAACGATGGCATGATCGAGACTACGGTAGAAGACTTTGGGCTAGGCATTAGCCCAAGTATTATGCCTAATTTGTTTACTAAATTTTACCGAGACCACCGCAATCGCTCACAAATCGGTGGAACTGGACTGGGCCTATATTTGAGCAAAGCCATAATTACGGCTCATGGAGGAAACATTTGGGTCCGCTCAAAATTAGGTGAGGGAAGCACCTTTGGTTTTACAGTGCAGCCCTATGCCAAGCTTGCTGCTGAAGTTAAAAACAGCGATAATAAAGAGATTGTGCGTGGCGCACACGGCTGGATTAAGAACCACTCACTGTATAGGAGATAAAAATGGAACCATCGGTCACACCAGGACAAACCGTTAAACCAGAGG
Organism: Candidatus Saccharimonadota bacterium; assembly: GCA_027340655.1. Classification (GTDB taxonomy): domain Bacteria; phylum Patescibacteriota; class Saccharimonadia; order Saccharimonadales; family UBA4665; genus JAJZWH01. Next base: position 3,820 of record DAHWQR010000024.1, on the reverse strand, counting down.
GATCGAAACAGCCCAAGAAGGTGCTTTGTATTGAAGACGAACGTTTTATTGGGGAACTATACATTCGGTCATTAACCAAGGCCGGTTATGATGCGACTCTGGAGGTTGATGGAGCTAAGGGCCTAGAGATGGCTCAATCCAATAAGTACGATATTATTCTGCTCGACTTAATGATTCCGAACGTAACCGGTATTGAAATTTTGCGAATTCTACGCGACCCAGATAAAACCCCTAATTTCAAAGGTAAAATTATTATAACCACGAACCTTGAACAGCGCGAAGACGTGCGTCAGGATATTGAGAAGCAAGCTGACGGCTATATCGTCAAGGCGGAGCTTACGCCAAACGAATTAGTTGAATTTCTGAATAATATCGCCTAAGTTAAGACTATTAGGAGCTTTTAGCTCATGAAAGCATTAGTTGACTAGTAAAAGTCTCTTGAGCGGCAGTTTAATTAATAATTACCCAATCATATCTCCGCAAATGGATAAAAAACGGTTGGAGATTATTCTTAGTGAGCTCGAGAAAGTCATTACCGGAGGTATCGACGGAGATATCGTTGAACTAGGTTGCTACACAGGCACTACATCTTTATTTATCCGTCGCCTGCTGGATAGTTTAAAATCTGACAGATCTTTTCATGCATATGACTCATTCGCCGGCTTGCCAGCTAAAACAATCGAAGACGCATCGGTTGCCGGGTCAGATTTCAAGGGCGGGGAACTAAAGGCCAGCAAAAGGGATTTAGTGCGTAATTTTAAAAAAGCCGGCTTGCGACCGCCAATTATCCATAAGGCTTGGTTTAATGAATTGAAGCCCTACGACTTGCCGGACGTTATTGCTTTTGCGTTTATCGATAGCGATTTCTACCGCTCAATAATCGATAGTCTAAATTTAGTCTGGCCAAGACTAGCTCCGGGCGGGGCAGTGATAGTCGATGATTTCATGCGCAGCCATTTACCCGGCGCCACCAGAGCGGTAAATGATTTCTTTAGAGATAAACAAGTTAAGGTTAAACATCACAGCAACCTAGCCCTTATCTACAAAAATAGCTAGTTCGAGTTCACTCAACTATCGATCGTTTGGCTCATTAGCGCTTCGCTCATTGTATTAGCTTGATCATCTAGAGTCTGATCAGAAGTGGCATCGACGGATGAATAGTTCTTAACTGGCTTGGCGCGCTTTAAATCCTCAACTTCTGAATCAGTAAGTCGAGGCAAACTAATATAGAAGGTGCTGCCCTTACCAACTATGCTCTCAGCCCAAATCTTTCCTCCGAGCATTTCAACTATCTTACGACAAATAAATAGCCCCAGTCCGGTTCCGCCAATCGTTCTAGTAGGCGTATTATCGACTCGATAAAACTTCTGGAATAGGTGAGGGAGGTCTCCAGCTGGCACCCCAACCCCCGTGTCGCGCATATAGAAGGTGACACTATCCTGGTCTGCGCTCAAACCAACCTCGATCTCGCCTTTTTCGGTAAATTTAATGGCGTTATCGAAGAGGTTATTTACCACCTCCCGGAGACGCGAAGGATCGGCATAGACATAATACTTATCTTTAGCTCCATTACGCCTGGTCCCCTGGCTGACAGTCCCAGAAGAGGGGGTAGGCTGACCTTGCTCATTAAACTTAAAGCCAAGACCATACTTCTTTGTAGAATAGCGGAAATCGTCATTAAATTGCTCAAGGAAATCACCCATATCGACAACTATTGGATTGTTGGTCAGGCTGCCGTCCTCGGCGCGGGAGCTGGAAAGCAGATCCTGAAACAACTTGCCTAAGTGAGTGGTAGATTTATGGGCGTTTTCTATGTAATCTCTTTGTGGCTCCTTCAATACGTGCTTTTTGTCGGTCAGCGCTAAGTCTAAGTAACCCTCGATAGTAGCTAACGGAGTGCGCATTTCGTGACTAGCCGTACTTATAAAATCTGAACGTTGTTGCTCGATCTCCATCTCTTTAGTCACGTCGTGTAGGATTGCCACGCCGCCAACTAATTCATTGTCCGGCGGGATAACGATTGGCGAGATACTAAGCAGAACTATCAGATTACGCTGGGTCCTTGGCATATTTAACTTTACTGTTTCTGTAACGTGCTTTTTTTCTCTAAGAGCAAGGTTGAAGTAGTCCGGCAATGTCACAGTCGCCTCTTTCGGATCGGGACTCGAAAACTTAACAATCTTATGTATATCCAGACCTAGAGCTTGTTTAATCTCGTATCCAGTCATCGCCGAAGCGGGGGGATTAATTAAATCGACCGCCCCGGAAGCATCAAACACAATTACGCCATCACCAATCGAGTTCAGGATTGTAGTAGATTGCTGGGTGCCGCGCCTTAGCCGTCCCGCGAGTCTACGTAACTCGGCGTTTTCGCTTAGATCGTAGTATTTTCTCCAGAACTTGGTGCTTATTAAGACCAAGATCCCGCCAATAACAAGTTCAGCTACTCCTGTAAGTTTAAACCTTAAGGTGATAGGTACCGGAGATACTATAAAGCCCGCAAAACCGAATAGTGCAAAAGCCACCATGGTCACTAACTGGGCGACCGGTAATAACCAGCCTAGGGCGCCACCGATGAATAGCATCGCCAACATCGGTACAATATATGGCGAATAGTAGACCCCTGATGGGTTAAATATTATCCCAGTTTCGAAAAGCACTAGAAAAGCCGTCACGACTACTGCAATATAGGCATGTTTTCGAATCAGTTTGAAACTTGCATAAACCTCATAGATAGCTTGAAAACCAACTAAAAATACAATTTCTAGAGGAAACTTAGAGGCGCCGCGCCATTCATGGTAATTTAACCCAAGATATAAATAGACAACTATAAAGTGCGATGAGTAAAGCAGTAACAGCCAGCGTAGCTTCCTTAGCCACTTTGAAGAGATATGATTCATTCTAGGTTTGTATCTTTATCTCCTACCCTCACTTAATAAATAGATTATCTCACTAAGGATAAGCGCTGACAAGATAAGCGCACTTACTCGCGACATCATGAACACTTCAGCTCTTTGAATAGTTACGTTTAATGTAATATAGAATTCCTCAAGGGTTAGGTAGCGAGACTTCCGTCATTAAGTACGACCATCATATTAAACTGTAAGCGCATTGGTGACCCCTGCGGGATTCGAACCCGCGATTGCCGGACTGAGAACCCGGAGTCCTAGACCGCTAGACGAAGGGGCCAAATATATTAGCTGCATGTTAGCATACCAAGCCCTTGGCGTCTATCTGAGAAACCAATTAGATCGTGCTTGCGAAAGATAAGCTAAACAGGGATAATACATCTTAGCAATTAGAAATAAAAATGAGTAACTAAATAATGTTGGGCATTGGGCATCATAAACAGAGTGGGGCCGTACAGGGTAAACTAGAAGATAGTTTGCAGGATGAAAGACAGACCTCGAGCATTATCTTAAATGCCATTGAAGACGGGGTAGTGCTTATTGATTCAAGGGGTGTAATTCAGCTATTTAACCCCGGCGCTGCAAACATCACCGGCTGGCCGTCATCAGAAGCTAGAAAACTGGATTACCGTTCGGTCATCAAGCTAGTAAACGAAAAAGGTGAGGCATATACAGAGGCGCAAGATCCACTCCAGAAAATTTTTAAACAGGCGACCGGTGAAGCGGTTAGAGATAACCAGGCTTTTCTTGTAACACGAGGAGGAAAGCAGGTACCAATATCTTTAAGCGTTTCGCCTCTCCTAAACCAAACCAAAACACTCACCGGAGCTGTTGCCGTTTTCCGGGATGTCACTCAAGAGCGCACCGAAGAGAAACAGCGCTCAGATTTTATTAGCACGGCCAGCCACGAA
>DAHWQR010000015.1 GCA_027340655.1 Candidatus Saccharimonadota bacterium | reverse complement strand
TTTTAGTTTTTCTAAAAGTAAGCGGCTGGGTAAGCTTACCGTATAATTAACATGATACCTATGGAGCAGAAACTCAAAAACACCTTAACGTGGATTACCGAACATAACTACCTCTTGGCGGTCTTGGTGGCAGTGTGTTTTATTGCGCTGACTTTAAGTGTCGGCCATTACTCGAACGAGACCATTCCCGGCAACTTGGATCATAACGCACGCTACTTATCTGAACCCGGCACTCATCTTGACTATATGGCGGAGTGGGATGGAGTGCATTATATCCATATTGCCCAGCACGGCTATACCGATGACTCGTTAACCGCTTTTTTCCCGCTTTACCCTCTGGCCATTCGCGCGCTGATGTTTGCCGTTCCCTCGCCGCTGATTAGTGCGCTGCTAGTCAGTTGGGCCTGCCTGGCCGGAGCACTGTGGTTTTATTTGAAAATCCTCAAAGAATTTCTGAACCAGGATCATATTGGAGCCTTACAGGGACTGATGCTTTTCTTATTCTTTCCGACAGGAGTTTTTCTCGCAGCAACCTATAGCGAAAGCATGCTCGCCTTTTTTGGTTTAGGAGCGCTCTACTTCGCTATAAAGGGACGCTACCTTGGAGCAGGCATAATGAGCGCACTAGCCACTGCGTCTCGTCCTGATGGGGTATTTATATTAGTGCTGGTCGCCTTGTTGCTACGTGAAGCCAAGGCCAAGCTGTGGCAAATTATGCTGTCGGGCGCTATGGGACTCATCGGCATTGCCGGATACGCCATTTATCTATGGGCGAAGATAGGCAAGCCGCTCGACTTTATTAACGCCCAAAAGCATCATATTAAGTGGATGAGCAGCCAGTTTTTAACGGCTTTCTTTCACTCGACAACTCCGGTCGCCTTAATCCTGTTCGCCTTAGCCGTTTGGGCAGTCATATATTGGTGGCATAAACGCACCAGCTTCGCCCTGTTTGGCTTGTTGTTCGCGCTACTGCCCTTATTGACTGGGAACTTTGCCGGTTACCCACGCTACTTACTAATCGACTTTCCGCTTCAGATCATGCTACTGAACAAGTTCAAGCGTTCCACTTTAGGCTACGCAGTTGTTCTGCTACTGAGTGCGCTTGGTTGGGCTTACTTCACAATGCACTACGTGGCCGGATACACAGGCGGTTCTTAACTAACTCGTGTTATTATTGCCAAAAATGAATGATCTTCGCCAAATCAGAATCGCCATACCGGCCTGGGCCACCTGGCTGTATGTTTTAATCTCCATCGGTTTAATACCCTGGACTATATATTTAAGCTTTGCCCTGCCGGCACATCATCTGTCCCGCAATTGGGATATAACTTGGGTCGGTCTTGATGTGGCGTTAATCGGGTCGCTCTTTGCAACCGGAATCCTAGCCAAACTAAAGTCCATATACATGGTCCTAACGGCTGTAATGACAGCCACTCTATTTATTACTGACGCCTGGTTTGATATCTTAAGCTACCGCCCCGGTTCGCACGGCTTTAACGAGGCGCTAATCATGGCAGTTTTGGGTGAAGTACCAATGGCTGTCATGAGTTTAATGCTCGCCGTTCATGGGCTACATAAACTACACGCTAAGACGGAAGATAAGTAATATTTGAGGAGCTATTGCTTCTTGGGCTTGGACGCCACAGATGCTTTGAGCGCCACTTGGTGGAGGTTTTCTAGCATTTGTTCGATTGTCATCTTTTTGTAATTTCCTTGGGATTAGGAATAGCCGTTTTTATAACGCCGAAAATATCATAGTTCCAAGCATTAGCAGTTTCTGTAACAATTCTTACTTTGTCTTGCCCGGGGGTAGCATCGGATGGGCCTGCGCATACTTGGCATAAGTTAGCGCAATGCCTAGGGCTTTTAACACCTCAGTTGCAGATTCATAGCTCATTCCTAATCGCGAAACCACGAAGCTGTTGTTTTGCGGAACAGACTGGGTAAAGCTCATGGTTAGGCCTTTATTATTGCAATCGACGCTTACTCCGTCGGTGTAGACCGTACGCCCGTCAGTCGCTAAAACCATCACTAGTTGTTTTGCGGCCGCCATGGCTTCTTCGATATAGTCGCTATCATCCGGACGAGTACTATAGCCGGCCAGCTCCCAGAGCTGCGTTGCGGTGTGATCGTTAAGGTGGTAGTGATTGATTAGCAGGTTAAGTATCTCCTCATCCGGACGATCCATGCCAGTTTCAAAGCGCTCTAAGATATGTTCGTCAATCTCTACAGCACCCGATACCTCAGCTAGACTTTCACGGCTAGAAGTACGCAGGGCCTTTAACTTTTCCCCTAATTCAGCATATGGCTTTGGACCGATAGACGAGTGGTTCATGTATCCATGGTATAGCGAGTAGTGAATCTTATGCAAGTCATTTTGCTATAGTGAAGGTGATGCAAATACAGTCCGGCGTCTCACTTAGTCAATATTCAACAATGCGGCTTGGCGGGCCGGCCTCCTATTTAGTTGCTGTCAATGACACCGCTCAACTAATTGAAGCGGCACAGAGCGCTAAGGCCAACAACATACCGGTCATTGTCATTGGCAAGGGCAGCAATATTATCTGGCGTGACGAAGGTTTTCCGGGTCTGGTAATTGTTAACCAGATTAAGGGCTACGAGATGATCAGTAATGATGAATTTGGCACTTATTTAACAATTGGCGCAGGCGAAGAGTGGGATAGCGTCGTTAAGCGGAGTGTCGAGCAAGGACTTTCGGGTATTGAATGCCTGAGTCTAATACCGGGTACGGCCGGTGCCACACCGGTACAAAATGTCGGTGCCTACGGTCAGGATATTTCTCAAACTTTAGTGACCGTTACGGCATATGATTTAAACAGCCAAACAATGGTCACCCTGGCGGCCGGAGATTGTAAATTTGCTTATCGGACCAGTATCTTTAACACTAGCGAAAAGGGTCGCTATTTGATCACGGCAATTACCCTGATGCTTAGCCGCAACAATCCATTGCCGCCGTTTTACCAATCGGTAGCGTCCTATTTAGAGGAGCGCGGAATACGCGAGTACACGCCGGCGGTCTTACGCAAGGCAGTCATAGATATCCGTCAAGCTAAACTCCCCGACCCTTCATTAACCCCAAACTGCGGTTCATTTTTCGCCAACCCGGAGATAGACAGCTTCCATTTGGCTTCAATACAAGAGAATTACCCAGCCGTGCCTAATTGGCCGGCCGCCGAAGGTCAGGTAAAGATATCTGCGGCCTGGCTGATTGAACAGGCCGGTTTCAAAGATTATTTAGATCCGCAGTACGGTATTGCTACCTGGCCTAAGCAGCCACTGGTCTTTGTAAACCGCTCCGCTAAGAATACTGCCGATTTGCTTAAATTTGCGGATAAGGTAAAAACCAAAGTCGCCGAGCAATTCTCAGTTAATCTAAGGATGGAGCCCCTGCTGCTACCCTAGGATATTTCTAGCCCGGTAGTGGAAAAGCCGTAGCAAAAGTTTTTACTTCTTTAGAAAGCTTTTCCAGTTCGTTCTCGTCATTATGACTTTTTAGAGCTCTGGTTATCCAAGCGGCAATCTGAACCATATGTTCTTCTTTAAGTCCTCTAGTGGTAATTGCCGGGGTACCGAGTCTAATACCGCTCGGCCGATACGGAGGCAGCGGATCGTCCGGGATAACATTCTTATTGAGAGTCAATCCGATCCTATCAAGAGTCTCCTCGGCGACACTGCCATCAAAACCAAAAGTCGACTGGATATCTACCAGCATCATGTGATTATCGGTGCCGTTGGTAACTAGCTTAAAGCCCTGGTGCATCAATTCTTCGCTCAGCGTTTTAGCATTAGCTAAGACCTGTTTGCAGTAAAGCTTGTATTCCGGCTGTGCCGCTTCATACAAGGCGACCGCTTTAGCGGCAATAATGTGCATGTGGGGACCACCCTGAAGCCCAGGGAACACAGTTCTATCAATCAGGGTTGGCAGATTTTCAATAATCTTATCCGGCGCTTTTAGAGGATTTCCGACTTTGCCTTGAGAGAGAATCATTGCTCCGCGCGGCCCCCTAAGAGTTTTATGCGTAGTAGTCGTCATCACATGGAACCCGAAGTCGAAGGGGTTATTTAACACTCCGCCGGCAATCAGGCCGGCAATGTGTGCCATGTCGGCCATCAGTACCGCGCCGACCTCTTGACCAATTTCGGCGAATTTGGCGTAGTTCAGTTCTCTTGGGTATGAAGAAAAACCGGCCAGTATAATTTTCGGTTTGGTCCGAAGTGCGACCTCGCGCATTAATTGGTAGTCAATCTCTCCCGTCTCGAGATCTTTAATCCCGTAACGGACGAAATTAAACAGCTTGGCCGAAATCGTACCCGGGCGGCCGTGAGTTAAGTGGCCGCCGTGGCTAAGCTCCATTCCCATGATGGTGTCTCCCGGCTCTAACCAGGCGTGGTAGACCGCTTCGTTGGCCGGTGCGCCGGAATGCGGCTGAACGTTTGCATGATCTGAGCGAAACAAGGCTTTGGCCCGGTCTATTGCCAGCTGCTCAACCGCATCGGTGTTAACCTGGCCCCCATAATAGCGTTTACCGGGAAAACCCTCGGAGTACTTATTAGTAAATACGCTGCCCATGGCATCGAGCACTTCCCGGCTCACGTAATTTTCACTAGGAATAAGTTCTAGCCCCTCAAGTTGGCGTTTTTCTTCAGCGGCAATAAGTTTAGCGACGGCCTTATCTTGCATACCCTACCTTTTCCTTGGAATTCTTAGGGCTATTGTAACAAGCCGGCAGGTGGATTAAAATACGTTTTGGAATCTAAAAACAAAAACCTATTGCTAATCTAACACCATATATGGTATAACAGTCAGATGCCGACCACCAACCAACAGATTGGTCAACTCATATCCCAGATCCGGCAAGACCGTGGTCTTACCCAAAATGAATT
>DAHWQR010000004.1 GCA_027340655.1 Candidatus Saccharimonadota bacterium | reverse complement strand
TGTTTAGAATAGTTTTAGTCATATATACATGGTATTACTAATATATGTATCTGTAAATACTAAATTTGTGGTATCTTCCATAAAAACTAATATAGTGGGAACAGTTAGGGGGTAGTAACAAAATACCTAACTAACAGATAAAGCAAAGCCCAAATCTCTAATAATAGCGGTTCTGACTTCTCGGACGGCGGTGTAACAGCTTGGAAATAAGTATCTAGGTATAGAGGTCGTAATGATCTCTGGTTATTTTCTCTCATCATTTAACGCTTTGGGGCTCGGTTCTAATTCTTCTCGGTTTGCTAGAATGTATAGCTTTACTGTTGATTTATGCTTTACTTTTTTATAAAGTAAAGTTATGAAAACAATTACTATATCTAGTAAAAATCAAGTGGTTATTCCTAGTTCGGTTAGAACTAAACTGAAGCTTCATAGTGGTGACAGACTCGTAATAGAAAGAATAACCGATAGAGAGGTGGTTCTCAGTAAAGAGCCAAGCTACAAAGATTTTATTGGTACTCTACCCGCCCAACAGCAGGATCCTGTCAAACGGGTCCGTGAACTAAGGGATAATTGGGATTGAGAGTAGGTGAATTATGCTTTACCTAGACACAAATATACTTATTTACTTGTTCGAGTTACATGATCCTTACAGTAAAAAAGTTGCGACTATACTCGAAGAGTTCACTGAAAGCGGTAAACAACTGCTTACCTCAGCCATTACAGTAACTGAATTTTTAGCGGGAACAACTTCTTCAAGCCTTGAGACATTACACAGAGTCCCGAGATTAAATATTATTCCTGTCGATGAAAACTTAGCTGAACAGGCAGCTAAGTTACAAAGAAAAAACAGTATTAAAATTGGTGATTCGATTCATATTGCTACCGCTATTCAGCAAAAAACTGAAGCTTTCTTTACGAATGATAAAAGACTAACAAAGATTGTAGAAAAATATATACCAGTAATCAGTCTCTGAGGATAACTTACAAATCCCTGGCGCCAGTATGTCGATACTGTTATACGGCAGAACCCTAAGGAGTAAAATGGTTCCGACCTGTTCGATAACGGCGTACCACGTTTATGTTTATTGACATTGCCAGTAGACGCAAATAGACAAGGTTACAGCTTTCAATTTGGCTTTGTCAAAGATCAAAACGGGTTGAGTTTTGGTTCACTATTGCAGACTCCTGATCTTCAATCTAATAATGCGTTATTTTGGTCGTTAAGTGTTAATAATGGCCAGTTCACCTTTAGTCCCGAAACTAAAAGCTGAAGCCGCCATCTTTGCACTAAGTCCTTTAGTCGAACCCCAGACACAAAGCTTTATCGCCATTGTAATGCAAGATTAGATTTTATTTCTCAAAAAGCCTGACACTAAAAACCTATAGATTAACCGACATAATGCTTATGCTATTGCGGTCATCTTTTATTATTGGTATCATTTAGATTAATAAAAGAAATATGAAACACCGTAATCCACTAGCCGTTGTCGGACTGAGCATAATCACTCTTGGAATCTATGATCTTTACTGGCTCTCTACTACTCGGAAAGAATTAAATTCAAAAACCAGCCGCAAAGTTCCTACCCTTTGGCTGTTATTTACTCCTGTGTTTGTTGGAATCGTTCTCGTCATTGTATTAGCCGCAAACTCTTCATCAAGTACAGCCAGTACTGGGCCAAACTTAATAGCCGTGATCCTGATGGTGTTGGATTTTATAGCTATGATGGCCATATCTCTGATTTGGTTCTTTAAGTTTTCTAAGGCAATAAATGAATACACTGCAGGAAAATTATCTACTGCTACAACTTTCCTGATCCTTTGGCTATTGCACCTAATAGGGGTGGCCTTGGTACAGGATACTTTTAATGACATGCTGACTGACCAGGCGCCCGCGGCTCCTCAACAGCCGACGCCTGCCATGGCTCAAGGTCAGCCTATGGCTCAGGCTCCAATGCAACCGAATAACTTCGTGCCTGGGGGAAGCCCGGCAGCTCAACCATATAACCCGGCTCCGCCGTACAGCGTACAACCGGAACAGCAACCAACGATTAACCAAACGTTTCCTCCAGATACTCCGGTAGTTGGCTAATACATTCTCTAATTCAGTTTTAGATAGCGGTTTTATCAAATTTTAGGTCAAGTAACGTCTAGCTAGCCGTGATTGCGGTTTAGTTAATAGCTTGTTGCTGGCGTTCGCTGGCTCTTTCGGACTTTTAAAATTAGAAAAAGTTGTTGCTAACGGTCTAGGTAAGTGCTATGGGGATTTATTATTAGCATAAGGACTTTGCTATGGCACAAACAGAAATCAAACCGGAAATAACTGCATTAATATACGATGCAAGTGGCGGAACTCATTTTGGAGACCTAACTTTATTCGATGAACAAGCAGAGGTAGGTCGAGTAGGAAATGGCGAGCTGACAGATTCGCCTACGGACGTTACTGACATATTGGCGCTTAACGCCCTTCACGGTTACCGAAACTGGGACAGGTCTCCTCAGCGAAGCTTAAGACTCCATGACTAGATGCATTTTTTAGTTCCCTAGGGCAATATTTTTTTATTGATTAGCTTTACCAATTATCTTGAACGTCACATATGCCACGTTGGTGCGCTGTTTGAGCTGTGATTAGATGCTCCTATATATAGTCTCCTTCTAGGAACTTGTTCGCCGCCATAGATTCTTTGTCTTTAAGGCCTCGTTTTTTATCGCTAGCGATAATCGGTCGTTATTCTAAAGAAAGAAACGGGCGGTCTGTTGCCCAACCGGAGTTGTGGTCGTAGCTTTATTGTTCTTCATCTTCTTCGGCAACCCAGCTACCATGTTTGCTCGGCCACCAGTTCCACTTTCCGAGCAACACTACTGTAGCTGGTACGAAAAGCGTACGAACCAGGAAAGTATCCATAAGAATGCCTAGAGATAGCCCAGCTCCAATGTCACGTATCTGACTCGAGTTTCCGCCGGCAACTACCGCCAGTACTGCAAAAGTCCCAGCTAACACCAGCCCGGATGAGGTAACGGTAGTGCCGGTAGTATTTAACGCCCTGGTCACTGCCTTTGGCAAAGTCAGCCCATGCGCCTCTTCGCGAATTCTGGTCATGACTAGAATGTTATAGTCTTCGCCAAGGGCAAGCAGGAACAAGAACATTAAGAACGGCAGAATAAACGTCAGCCCGCCTTCACCGCCAACAATAACAAATATAAAGACGGTTAGACCGAAAGCCGCTAAGTAAGACAAGGCAACTGAAGCCACTAAATAAAGCGGGGCTACCAAGCTGCGCATTAGAAGAGCTAGCAATAGGCCGATTACCACAATCGCCACCGGAACAACTTTCTTCAAATCGTTGCTTGAAATCTTATTAATGTCATAAAGAGCCGAAGCCTCACCGGCAACTCCGTTATTAGTTGCACCGACTTTACTTGCAATAGCTTGAACGGCAGCTCTAATACTCGGCGTAGCATTCATGGCTGCCGTTGAGCTTGGATCACCAGCCTTTAAGCCGACATCAAACTGCACTGTTCGGCCATTAGCGCTTATAAAGTTTGCGAGCGACCGATAGGCCTGATAATCAACGACTGAAAGTCCTAGCTGATGCGCCGATGCGGTCTCAATAACCGGCATTTTTATTGGCGGCCCTAATACTGTGTAAAGTTGCTTAATGCTACTTGCTGTCAGGTGAGTTCCCGGATTGAGCGGTCCGTTAACTTCATTAAATTGCGACGTTTGATCCATGAGAGTCTGGAGCCTGGATAGCTGCACCGGATCCTGCCATACGGAATGAGGCAAGACGAAGAGCACTCCCGTAGGGTTAGCGCTGCTACTAGGAAAATGCTTTGTTAAAAGAGCCGTCCCTTTGGCTGAGTCGCTGCCGGGAGGCGGCGTTGTCTGACCGCCAAAACCTGCCGCCTGGTATCTGGTAGTTGCCCATGCTGAACTGCCGAAAAATAGCAAACCAACAACAATCACCGTAACTGGGCGACGAACGGCAGCGGCTGCAATCCGACCCCAAAGCCCATACGTTCCTGGTTTAGCGTATTTCTTACTCGGCCAGAATACTGCCCGACCAAAAACCGCAAGCAGAGCCGGCAATAAAGTTAGTCCGGCAAGTAGCATGAGGGCGATGCCGATGGCTAGGGGCACACCTAGGTCCGAGTAGATCTCAAAGCTAGCTAGTAAGAGCGATAGCAAAGCCGCAATTACCGTTGCTGCCGAAAAGGTTATTGATTCCCCTACCCGGCTAAGGCCTCTAATAATCGCTTCATGATTGCTTAGGCCGTCTTGTCTTTCTTCGCGTACTCTAAAGATTAAGAACAGACCGTAGTCAGTCCCAGCGCCGATTATTAAAACGGTTAACAAAAATTCAGCGAATGGCGAAACTTTGAGTCCATGATGAGCAATTGCGGCAATGATCGGCCCGGCCAAAGAAGACACCAAGATTGGCGGCAATAAGGTAATTAGCGGCGCCAGCGGAGCTCTAAAAATTAACAACAAAAGAAGGATAATAAAGATCACCGATCCGAGTTCAACCTGAACATTTTGACTGCCCGAACTGCTGCTGTTGTCCGCTGCTATAGCGTCTTGGCCGGCCAGATGAGCTTCAAGAGTAGGTGGCAGGTTAGTCTTGGTGATGGCGCTTCTTAAGTTATCTACTAAGGTCGTGGGATTGATAGCGCCCGATCCGCCAGCTAGTACTTCGAGCTGATCGGCTTCGCCGTCTTTGGATAGACCGAAATTTTTGACACTCTGAACGCTTGGAACATGGCTTAAACTAGTGGCTAATTTGGCGATTTCGGATAAGTCCGTTGTGCTTAGCTGACTACCGGAAACTGAAGCAACTATCACCGGCTCCGGGTGAGCGCCATTGGTAGTGCCGAAAGCTTTCTCTAGGTTTATTGCCTTTTCAGTAGGAGCACTAGCCGGCAGAAAACTACTGTTATTGGAATTGACCACACTGGATAGCGAAGGCAGGGTTTTAACTGCAACTATTGTACCGACCAGCCAAACAACAATTATTAGCCACCGAAACTTGATTGAAAATCTACCGACAGCGCTAAAAAAGCGAAAGCCAATATGCTCAATATCTTTAGGATCGTCTTTTCGTAGAGTTTTCACCTGCTCTATTTTACTGGAATTTAAGCTCTTGCATAGGTGAAATATGAAAACTGTGCCCTAATTCTAGGCTGGGCTTCAGCTGAGGCCTAACTCGTGGCGGTTACGCGGTCGTGCTCAGGGTGCTTAGAAGAGATGTAAGCCAAAAGCAAAGACATTAGTAACGCCCCGACAGCTACGCAGGCAAAAGCCCGTAGCAGATGCTGGTGAACGTGCCCGTAGAATACTAAAAGTCCGGCGACTGCAAAGTTCAGCCACCCCCAAATAACATTCACTACGGCCGAAGACGGTCTACCAAACGGCGTTTGGTGTTTCTTGCCACTGATACCCATTACAAAACTAGGAAAACCTTCCGCCCCTAGCACGCCTGCTAGGAAGCTATATACATATAGTTGCCAGTCCATTTTTATCTCCTTTATTTAAGAACATTATCCCGCTAATCAAGTGTCCTGGCAATAGCGCTTATGCTAAGTTATGATTTATAAAGCTTAGTCATTCCTTATTACCAAAAATTACCGCTTAACCCTTGTTATATTTATGGAGTAGCCGCTGCAGCAGTAGCAGCAGTATTGGTAGTGGATGAAACTAGTTGCTGGTAATAAGCCTTTAGAGCTGTAAAGTTGTCCACGCCAAGTGCTGGGATTAAGGCGTCCTCACCGTTTGGAGCGAGATAGCCAATTAGCATCGGGTTGGTGCCACCATAGCTATAGGCAACCGACTGAATATTCGATAACTTTAGTCCGCTCATTAAGTGAAGCATGGACGTCACGTCGCCTAAACTTAAGTTTGTCGTAATATTATTACCGAGACTGTTAAATAAGCTGGCTATTTTTATTGGATTAGTCAGCACGCCTACTGAAAGAGATTTTTTAGCGAGCGCGATTAGCATTTCGCGCTGGAACTGAGTGCGCGAAAAGTCGGCGTTTGGAATACCGTAGGATCCCGGACCATCACCGCGACTACGCGCAAGATCCAACGCTTGCTGGCCGTTAAGTGTATCCTCGCCGTTTGGTAACTTAAGATGCGTGTATGAATCATATATGCCATACGGATCGGAACTTTGGATATTGACGGTGATGCCGCCCACCGTATTAACCGCATCTCTGAGGGCCGAGTAGTCAATTGTAGCTTCATAGTCAATTGGAATGCCCAAATCGGTCTGGACTATCTCTTGTAGCTGGCCGATGCCACCGCTTGGATAGCCGGGCTTACTAAAAGTAGTTACGTCGTTTGCGGCATTTATCTTCTCGTGATTCCAGCCAGGAATATCTACCCATAAGTCACGCGGAATACTTAAAATAAAACCGTTCTTGGTTGTCGGATCATAGCTTATAACCATGATTGAATCGGCCAAGAGGGCACCTTGGTGATGCGGATCATCTACCGAATCTCCGGCCAAAAGAATGTTAATTCTGCCGTTTGATTCTTTCAGCGTAGTACCGCTAACTAGGGCGTGAACATCCGAGAAAACATTGCCGTGAAAAGCCTTATCCAAGCTACCGATAACTGAAGAGCCGAACCAAGAACCAAAACCAATGATTGCTAAGATTAAGGTTATAGCGGAGTATTTTAAGGCGCGCTTCACGACCGATTTGCGCCTTGGCAAGGAGTGCCTAGAGTGCCCGGCGAGGCCGCTTGCCGGTAGAGCTGTGCCAATTAAAGATGGCAGCTGCGGATTACGATTGGGTGCAACCGGTCTAGCTGAAGCTGGGTTATTTAAATGCGGGAGGTTAGTTATGGGACTGGACTTTTGGCCCAGGTCACGCTCAGCGACGGTTGATGACGGCTTCGGACTCTGACTGATTAACGGACGATCCGGTTTCCTAATGCGCTGCAGGTCATCGCCACGCGGCTTCGGTGGCAGCGGTCTGGAAACTCCATCAATAAAAAAATTCCGTCTACTGTTGTTATAGGCGGAGTTTGGCCTAGCCCTCGGTTTTTCTTCATCCATGCCTAGCTAGTATAGCAAAAGCACTTAGTCCAAAAACAATAATTTAGACTTTCGTAACGTTGTCTTTAATTAACTATTTATCTGCAAACGGAGTGCCGTAGAACCAGACTTTAATCATATCCAGCAGTACGAGATAAACTCCGCTCATTAAAACAATCAGGCCCAGCGAAGCAATTGACAGGTCCTTAAAGGCAAAGATATTCCGTGTCGGCGGAAAGTAGATTAAAGCAACGCTGAGCAGCGCAATGACTCCAAACGCCCATTTCAGAGAAGAGGACATTCTGGCAGCTTTGAAAAAATGATCGCGGTTACGGACTGCCATGATCACAACAAAACTAATGATCGTCAGGAAAAGATAGAGTTCGGTTCGTTCTAATTGCGGGTTTTGATGGCGCACTAGGGCGAAGTAGAAGATCTCGAATATTGCGGTGAAGCTGCCTAATATAACCGACACAAAAACCAGTGAATGCATGTTATAGCGACTGGGACGGTGCAGGCTTTTGGCGTCAACGTTATCTGTAGCAATTACTATTAACGGCACATCGCTAAGCAGACTGGTAAGCAGAAGCTGGATCGTGAGCAGTGGCAAGGCGGAGCTTAGCAAAAACAAAGCTGACAGTGCGAAGAAGTTACCGAAATTGCTAACCATCGTATAGCGAATGTACTTATTGATGTTAGCGAAGATGCCGCGTCCGTACTTAATTCCGTTCACTATAACGTCCAGATCGCTCCTAAGTAGCAAGATGTCCGCGCTGTCCCGCGCAACGTCTGTCGCATTGTTTACGGCAATTGCCACATCGGCTAATTTAAGCGACGGGGCATCATTAATGCCGTCGCCCTGGTAGCCGACTACATTGCCCTTGGACTTTAAGATATTAATGATTCTGTACTTCTGCTCCGGAGCGAGCCGGGCGAATGCCGAATGGCTGTCGAGAATTTCGCCAAGTTCCAAATCTTTCATAGCATCAATTTCATCGCCGGTGTAGACATCCTCGTTCGCATTAATTAATCCGACTTCCCTTGCAACATAGGCAGTAACTTCACGGCTGTCACCGGACAGTATTTTTATACTTAAGCCCAATCTGCGCGCCGTATCGATTGCAGTTTTAGCGGATGGACGTAAACGGTCTTCCAGAGCGACAAACCCAATAAACTTTAGGTCGGACTCGTGTTCCTTAATTTCAAACTTCTCTTTGGAGTTATAGGTCACTTCTTTATAGGCATAGCCTAAGTGCCGCAAACCCTGTTTGCCGTTTTGCTTAATGATCTCTAGGTAGTCTTTAGTCTTTGGATCTTTAGTTAATTCGAGCAATGTCTCGACGGAGCCGATTTCTACTAGGTAGTCATGTCCGTCTTCCCTGAAAACCACCCTTCGGCGTCTGGCTTCAGGGTCAAAAGGCAGTTCTTCTAGCTTCTCGCT
>DAHWQR010000030.1 GCA_027340655.1 Candidatus Saccharimonadota bacterium | reverse complement strand
GATCTTAACTAGAGCGTTTTCGCTACCAAAAAACTCTCTGGCCAATACTCGGGCCAGTTCAGTCTTGCCTACTCCGGTCGGACCTAGGAAGATAAAGGAGCCGATCGGCCGGGCTTCACTACCTATGCCGCTACGGTTGCGGCGAACGGCCCGCGCAACCGCGCTAACCGCTTCATCTTGACCGATAATGTATTTGCCAAGCGTCTTTTCAAGATCTAACAGATATTTTGCTTCCGAGCGGATGACCTTCTTTACTGGTACTCCGGTAATTCTAGAAACTACGTCGGCTAAATCGTCGCTTTTTAGCTCGATAGTCTTATCCTGCTTAATCAAGGCTTCTTTGGAGCTCAGCTCCTCGCTGATTTGGCTGGCGCGTGTCTTATAGTGAGCCGCCAGCTGATAGTCTTCATTTTCACTGGCTTCATCTTTACGCATATTAACTAGTTGCAACTCTTTATTTAGCTTGCGAATTTCCGGACTGGTTTTTACTCTCTCAACCCGAACTTGAGCTGAGCCTTCGTCGATTAAATCGATGGCTTTATCCGGAAGGTAACGATCTTGAATATAGCGCTTCGAGAGAGTTACGGCGTCTTGGAGCACTTCGTCGGTAAGTTTGACTCCGTGAAACTGCTCATAGCGTTTACGCAATCCTTTTAGTATCGCGAGTGTCTCAGCTGGAGTTGTTTCCGGTACCTGAATTGGCTGGAAACGTCGTTCAAGGGCGGCATCTTTCTCGATGTGTTTGGTATATTCAGCAGTCGTAGTGGCGCCAATAAAACGAATCTTACCGCGCGCTAAGGCCGGTTTTAGAATATTCCCGGCATCCATCGCTCCCTCAGCAGCGCCGGCACCGACAATTAGATGCATCTCATCAACAAAGGCAATCGCTTTTTTGTCCCGTTCCAGCTCAGCCATAACTTTTTTCAAGCGGTCTTCAAATTCGCCACGGTATTTCGTTCCGGCTATCATACCGGCAAGGTCGATCATAATTATCCGCTTGCCAAGCAAGCTATCCGGGACCTCTTCTTCTACGATACGTTGAGCTAAGCCTTCGACAATGGCCGTTTTGCCTACTCCCGGCTCGCCAATTAATACCGGGTTATTCTTCATGCGTCGGTTAAGAATGGTAATCATACGGCTGATTTGGACTTCTCGGCCAACTACCGGATCAAGTTTACCTTCTCTAGCCAGTTGGGTCATATCGGTACCGAAAAAGTCCAGAGCCGACTTCCTAGAGCTGCCATGACGAGCACCATTACGAGGACCCACGCCCGGGCCAATATTGTCGCTATGCTCAACATATTGCTGACGTGATAGAAATTGCTCCAACTCATTAGTCAAGGCTAGAATGTCCACGTTCATGTCTTTTAATAACTTGGTAGCTCGGGCTTTTTGCTGATTTAAAATGCTGTAGAGAATATGTTCGGTACCGCAAAAGTCCTGTGAATAGTCCTGGGCAATATCGTAAGCCGTCTTTAGGGTGTGCTTGGCGGTTTCGCTAAGCCCCTTGGCCCCCATATTAATAACGAAAGATTTTGGAGTTAGGTTAAGCACTAATCTAGCGCGGTCCAATGTCACACCAACGTGCTCTAGAAGTTTAGAACCCATACTGCTTTCCTGGGCTAAAATACCAAGCAGTAAATGCTCGGTTCCGACATAAGCACTACCCAAACTACGAGCTATAGCATCGGCATGCTTGAGCGACAACAGAGCATTATTCGTTAAATGTTTTCTAAACTCTTGAAAATCTGGCGATTCAGGAATCATATCTACTATTTAGCACCTTTCCTTGAACCCCGGCTGTAAGATTACTGATTATGCTCGGATGCATCTGAAGGCTATAAGGAATTGGTTATTTGGGGTACTTAATTTATGTTATATCGATTGCCCACAATAGACAATTACAAATATAATACCTGCTCTAGCACTCTCCAGTCAAGAGTGCTAATTAATTGCCCTGATCCTCAGGTGTAGACTCGATTGCATCAATCAAACTACTCTCTAATTCAGTCTTTTTCTTGATTCTTCCAGGTACCGAAGGCTTAGCCACGACTAACGGCGGCTTAGCTTCGGGAGCTGGCTGCGAGGCCTCGATTTCGGTGCTCGGTGCAGAAGCGTCAGCCACAATGTCTATTTCGTATCCGGTCAACTTACTCGCTAAACGTACGTTTTGGCCACCCTTACCAATAGCAATACTCTGCTGATCTTCGGGAACCTTAACTATTGCCCGCTTGGAAGCTTCGTCGACGCTAACGGAACTGACTTTAGTTGGACTTAGAGCGTTAGTAATAAACTCTGCGGGTTTGTCACTAAAAACAATGATGTCGATTTTTTCTTGCTCGCCAATCTCACTCATCACGGCGTTAACCCTTGTGCCATGCCCGCCGACAAAAGTTCCAACCGGATCGACTCCCGGCACATTACTAGCTACGGCAATCTTGCTACGAACGCCAGCTTCTCGAGCTAACTCTTTAATCTCGACAGCGCCGGATTCCATCTCCGGAACTTCGCCTCTAAACAACCACTCGATAAACTCTTTGTTGCCACGACTAACTACTAGCTGCGGGCCACGAAACCCACGCTCCACGTCTTTAAGATAGACTTTAATCCGCTGGCCGGGGTAGTATCTTTCGCCCTGAATCTGCTCACTACGCGGCATAATGCCTTGAGCACGTCCCAGGTCAACTCGTACCACATTGCCTTCAACACGGTTAACGATCGCATTAATAACCGTCCCAATCTTGTCTTCGTACTCAGCCATGATTATTTCACGCTCGGCTTCACGCAAACGCTGCAAGATGACCTGCTTGGCGGTTTGGGCGGCCACTCGTCCGAAGTTTTCTACTTTTTGATGGACTTCGATTAAATCGCCCAACTTAATGTTTTTCTGCATCACCTGAGCTTCACTTAAAGATATCTGGTAGGCTGGATTCTCGACCTGCTCAACAACTTCCTTAGAAATGTAGGCGTCCACGTCACCGGTATTTAGGTTCATCTTAACTCTTATTTCCTGATCACGATCGCCGTAGTCACGCCGATAAGCAGCCGCTAATGCTTGCTCTACCGCCTCTTGCACAGTCTCTTCGGGAAGGTTTTTCTCTTCAGCAATCGCGCGTATCGCGACACTTAGTTGTTTGAAATCAAAATTATTATCCATATTATTGCCTTTAACTTATTTAAATAGCTATTAAAAAATCCGACCTAATAATCGGCCGGATGCGAATAGTATTACCTTACCATTAGACTACTACTTAAGTCAATTTTCGTTTCCGACCTGGTTCCTAGTTTAGCATGATAAACTAGAGTTAAGCACTAAATATAGGGTAGCTAAAAAACATATGAGCCGATTTGTACGCCGGTTATACGGGCAGTTTGAGCCGCATTCATACCAACTCCAAATAAATCCAGATAAAGATACGATGCGTTTTACCGGAAAGCTTGAGCTGATCGGTCGTAAAACCGGTCGTCCTTCAAAAAGGATTATGCTGCATGCTCAAAAGTTAAAGATCACTTCAGCCCACCTGTTCGTTAAAGATCGTAGCGGCCAAAGAGAAATCGCCTTAAGCAGAATCGCCACTCACCAAGGTTACGAAGAGTTGAGGTTGCACAGCGACTCTTTGCTGTATCCGGGCGAATATACCATTAGTTTAGAGTACAGCGGGCGCATCACTCGTCCTATGGAGGGGCTCTATCCTTGTTTTTATGACACTGATAAATCTAAGCAGCCAGAAATAATTTTAGCGACTCAGTTTGAAAGCCATCATGCACGCGAGGTTTTCCCGTGTGTCGATGAGCCGGAAGCTAAAGCTGTTTTTAACTTATCCTTAATTGCTGACCCTGAAAATTCAGTACTTGCCAACACTGAACTTATTGAAACCCGAGATTACTCAAACGGCCTTAAAGAGTTTGTTTTTGCCCCAACGCCCAAGATGAGTACCTACTTACTGGCCTTCGTTATTGGCAAATTAGACTATCTCGAAACCGTTACCAAAGCCGGAGTGAAGGTACGCACCTACTCCCGGCCGGATCTAATTAAGAACACTAGCTTTGCTTTGGAAACCGCCAGCCGTTGCTTGGATTTCTATAATCAGTACTTCGCTATAGACTATCCACTGTCTAAGTGCGATTTAGTAGCTCTTCCGGACTTTGCCAGTGGCGCAATGGAAAACTGGGGCCTGGTGACCTTTCGTGAGCAAGGCCTGATTGTTGATCCAGAAAATACCAGCCTCGGCATGAAACAATACGTCGCTAATGTTATTGCTCATGAACTGACTCATCAATGGTTTGGCAATCTGGTAACTATGCGCTGGTGGAACGATTTATGGCTCAATGAAAGCTTTGCTTCACTAATGAGCTACGTCGCGCTCGACGCTTTATTTCCGCAGTGGCAGGTTTGGGTCCAATTTATTGTCGACGAGCAAGCTACGGCTTTAAAAATTGATTCCCTAGAGCATACGCATCCCATTAACGTCGTAATTCACCACCCTGATGAGATTCGTACCATCTTCGATAACATCAGCTACGAAAAAGGCGCAAGCGTGCTTTACATGCTGATGCGCTATTTAGGGGATGAGACTTTTAGGGATGGTCTGCGTATCTATTTAAAGAAACACAGCTACTCAAACACCGAATCGAGCAATCTTTGGCAAGCCTGGGAAGAAACTGCCGGCAAGCCGGTTGGTGATTTTATGACCAGCTGGACCGCTCAGTCCGGCTATCCATTACTAAAAGCAAACCTTACTAAAGGCAGCTTGGAGCTTTCCCAATCCCGGTTCTATTTATCTCCAAAAGCTAAACGCGAGGAAACGACTTGGCCGTTGCCGCTTAATCCTAATTTAGATTTAGGAATAGGCATTCTTTCTAAGTCTGAACAAACACTTAAATTTAATAGTCCTGGCAAACATAGCACGCTCTTACTAAACCAGGGGCGCAGTGCGTTTTACAGGGTTATTTATGACACAGAGCAGCTACAGGTTTTAATGGAACTAGTCTCCCAGCTGAAGCTCGATCCACTAGATAGGCTGGGTCTATTGTCAGACTATTTTGAAGCCGCCAAAGCCGGACTAATTGGCACCACTGAGGCTCTAGAGTTGCTTAACTCCTACCTGCATGAGGATAACGTCGTAGTTTGGGAAATAATCGCTTCCAATCTGGGGCGGGTTCGGGCAACGCTAGTCGACGACGACGAAGCACTTCGAGATGCCATGAACCCTTCAATCCAAAGGATAATCGCCGCACAATATACCCGACTTGGTTGGGACGAAAAAAAGACTGATTCGCATTTCGACAAACTGTTACGTCCATTGATTCTCAGCCTGGCCTGTATGAGCGATTCGCCGGATGCTCTTAGCCAAGTGCGCTCGCGTTTTAATAATCGCTTGAAGGTTCCGATTTATCCGGATATTCGTGCAATTATTTACCAAACGATCGCTAAACACGGTGGTGCTAAGGAATTCGATACCTTGCTAAAGATGCATAATAAGAGCGATAGTAGCGAGGAGCGATTAGCCCTGGCTTCTGCCTTAACCGACTTTAAGCAACCTGAGCTTATTTCGCGGGCCTTGGATCTTATCACTTCCGACTCGGTTCGTTTGCAAGACGTTGCTTACTGGGTGAGTTACAACTTCGCAAACCGCTACGCCAAGGAGCTATCATGGCGGTGGTTGAAGACGCACTGGGCTTGGCTGGAACGAAACCTGGGATCTGACTTAAGCTTCTCCCGGATGCCAAACTATGTCGCAAGAGGTATTAGCGACTTAGCCTTTTTAAAAGATTTTGAAGAGTTCTTTAACAAACATTTGACTCCAAGTTTTAAACGACCCTTTAATCAGGCAGTGGAAACCATTGTCTGGCAAGCGCTTTGGAAAGAACGGGATGCTAAAAAGGTAGCGGAGTTTTACCTTAAACCTTCAAAATAGATTTTACGGGTTCAAATGATTTACGGTGGTACGGAGAAACGCCATATTTATTTAAGGCCTCCAGATGAGCGCTCGTTCCATATCCAACGTGTCTGTTAAAACCATAGTCCGGGTATTCTTTGGCTAAATTAATCATAAAGTTATCTCTCGCTACTTTAGCAATTATTGAGGCAGCACTAATCGCCGGCTCTATGGCATCGCCATGAATTATTAACTCCACGGAATGAAATTTTTTTGGCAAATAATTGAAGTTGCCGTCGAGCATGCAGATCGTTTTTGATGGCTCTAAGCTCGCTAAGGCGCGTTCAGAAGCTAGCGTATGGGCCTTTGTCAAACCAAGCTGATCAAGTTCCGTTGCGCTGACCCATCCCAATCCAAAAAATAGTGCTTCATTATAGATGTGTTGAGCTAAGGCTAGCCTTTTAATACTAGTTAAAACTTTAGAGTCGCGCAGTCCACTTATCGGCTTATCTAGAGCCACCGCGCCAACTACCAGGGGTCCGGCAATGCAGCCTCGGCCAACCTCATCTATTCCAACTATCATCAAGCTCATTAATTAATTAGTTTAGCTTGATTTAAAAAAATTTATTAATAGAGATTATTCTTTTACTGCAGGCTCTTTGGAATCGTCTTTGGCGTCTACAACTTCGTCTTGGGTTTCTGCCTTCGGGGTCTCAATCTCCGAATCGACAGCATCGGCCGGTTCAACATTATCTGTAACTTCAGGTATATCGTTGATGGCTTGGCGATCAAAATCTATACCGCTTAAACGTGCAGCTTTCCCTGTTAAATCGCGCATATAGGCTAAGTAGTTACGGCGCACTTTGCTTCGCTTTGTAACTTCAACTTTAACAATAAGCGGGCTATGTAATAGAAAACTTTTTTCTACACCGACACCACCGCTAACACGCCTAACAGTAATTCGATTTGAATGTCCGCCTCGCTTAGAGGTCTTAATAACTAGCCCCTGAAACACCTGGACTCGCTCTTTGCTACCTTCACGTACGCGTTGATGCACACGAACTGTATCGCCACTCCGTACTGGAACGACTTGAGGCTTCATGTTGGAACGGTTAATTGAGTCAATGACTGATGACATAACCGTACTAGACTACACTATTATCTGGTCCCTGTAAATAAGTGAGCTATCTAAAAAGTAGATTACTATTTTAAAAACTATCCTGTAGTCTAAAGGACAACTTTAATATTAAGAATAAATCTGTGGATAAATACGTGACCGATAACGCTTATGCTAAAACATATGCTAGCTATTTAGTAAACTGCAGTTTATTCTATTGAAAACAAAACATTTGTTTCTCTAATAATCAATTTATTTTATTAACTGAGGGAAGTGAGGGTCAACAAGGCTATGGCGAAGCAATCTTCGGCGTCTTTTAAGATACCGTCGGCATACAATTATGTACTTGCCTTTATGGCAGGAGCTGCGATGGTTCTAGTGGTTGTTTTTGCTCTAAACAGCATGAACAGAGAAAATATGTCTTTATTAAGTAAACAGTTCATGGCTTATGCTAAAGTCGCCGACGTTAGTACGACGAGCGGTAATCAGACTCAATGCTCCCAGCCTACAACTCAAACCAATACGATAGGAACTGGAAGTACAACGAATAGTAACAGTTCAAATACTAATAACGCTGGTACTAGCTCCAACACTGGCGCAAGCAATAGTACATTTAGCGAAGCCGGTGAATCGTGGCCAGTTGGAATTTCTAACAGCTACAATACAACTACTACAACTACAAACACGGAGACGAATACATCTAACACCTACAATACGACGACAACAACAGACAGCAACAACACTAACACTTACAATAATAAGGATAGCTACAATACAAAGACCACTACCACTACTGTAAGCGGTTCTTTCGACGGAAACGTTTCCAATAGCAACAATCCTACTACAACAAATGTATCAACCGTGAGCAGCCAGTCTACAACCAATAACTCTAACTCGAACAATACGACATCTAACTCGAACAATACGACAAACGCCAATTCAGGTAACACCAACGTTAACAGCAATAACTCTGGTCCTACTGGCCCTACTGGCCCTACTGGTCCTACTGGCCCTACTGGTCCTACTGGCCCTACTGGTCCTACTGGCCCTACTGGTCCTACTGGTCCTACTGGCCCTACTGGTCCTACTGGTCCTACTGGTCCTACTGGCCCAACTGGTCCTACTGGTCCTACTGGCCCAACTGGTCCTACTGGCCCAACTGGCCCAACTGGTCCTACTGGCCCTACTGGCCCAACTGGCCCTACTGGCCATGGAAACAATGGCAACAGCAAAGGTAAAGGCGGCAATGACAGCGATCAAGGAACCCCTGGCAATGGCGGTGATCCCGGAAGCGGAAAAGGTAATACCAAGAGTAACGGTAATCCTGACCCCTCAGGAGGATTTGATCTAGGTTCAATAAAACAATCTTAAATTAGATCTAGATATATCACGCTAGACAATTAAAGAGCCCCGATTGGTTATATCAAAACGGGGCTCTTTAAATATTAAGGGTATAGTTTACCCCTCTAGGA
>DAHWQR010000009.1 GCA_027340655.1 Candidatus Saccharimonadota bacterium | reverse complement strand
AAAGTTAACGGTGTTCGTTCGTATAAGCTAGCCAGACAAAACGCAGCCGTAGAACTTAAAGCTCGAGCAGTAAACATTAAGTCTTTAGAGTTGATCAGTTATGACTACCCGCAAGCCGAAATTGAAACTAACGTATCCTCCGGAACCTATATTCGTGCTCTGGTTCAGGACATTGGTTCAGCTCTTGGCGTCGGGGCTTACACTAAAGAACTGCGTCGATTATCGATAGGAAGTTATTCAATCGATCAGGCTAAACAAATTGAGCAGATCAATGAACAAACAATTGGCTCGTTGCTCATCACTCAAAATTAATAGATTGCAGTGAATCGCCGCAATCTATTGCAAAAGTAGTCAATATTTGCTAGATTAGTAGGAGATGATAACCAGTGAACAAAAGGCCGCAGCTATTAAGAGTGTAGTGGCCAAGACAGAAGATACTGGCGGATCCAGCGCCCAAGTGGCCATTCTAAGTGAACGTATTAAACAGTTAACCGAGCACTTAAAAGGCAATCAACATGATTTTATGGCTAGGCGAGGACTGCTGCAACTAGTCGGCAAGCGCCGTCGTTTACTTCACTATGTCGCTGAAAAAGATAGTCAAAAATATCTAGATTTAATTTCTAAGCTAGGTATTCGTAGGTAGGCTAAAAAGAAGTATGTGCTTAAACCATTCTTCTTGAGGAACCCCTTAAGAGGAACAGCTTGTGCACATTAAACGATAATAACGAACTAGAAACACTTAAGGTAGAGACACAGATATATTGCGTAACGAGTCCAGTAATTTGGATCAGCACAAGCCCAATATATTTGCACCCTGCCTTAAGCGATACCGAAGACCTTAAGTCCTTCGGATTTCAAGAAAGGAACTATTTTGAACGAAATCATTAACCCGTTCGGCAACCCTATTATATCTGTTGAAACCGAGTTTTGCGGGAGACCTTTAAGCTTGGAAGTAAACCGAGTTGGTTTTAGATCAACCGCTTCCGTACTGGCCCGCTACGGCGACACAGTGGTGCTTGGCACCGCAATGCTATCTAATAATGTAGTTCAGGGAATGGATTATTTCCCGCTGAGCATCGATTACGAAGAAAAGTTTTATGCCGCCGGCAAAATTAGCGGTTCACGTTACATTAAGCGCGAAGGCCGTCCAAGCGATGACGCCATTTTAATCGGTCGTTTAATCGATCGTCCAATTCGTCCGCTATGGCCAAAAGGTTATCGCCACGAAGTGCAGGGAATCGCAACGGTACTGTCAATGGATCCGTCTTTCCGCCCAGACATGATTGCGTTAATTGCTACTAGCATGGCACTTATGCTGACAGGAGCTCCTTTTGAAGGTCCGGTTGCCGGCTTGCGCGTCGGATTGGATAAGGACGGTAAATTGGCCGCCTTCTTGAGCCCTGAGCAATTGGCTGCCGGCGGTTTAGACCTAGTTGTAGCCGGAACCAAAAACGGCGTCATGATGGTAGAAGCTGGAGCTGGCGAAGTTAGCGAAGATCAGATTGTAGAGGCGATTAACTTTGCTCAAACTGCTATGCAGCCGGCAATTGATTTGCAAAACGAGCTATTGGACAAAATGAAGCCCACTAAACAAGAGTTTACTTTAGTGCTCCCGGATGCAGCGATTCAGGAAACGGTAGATAATTGGGTTAAAGGTAAGCTAGGCTCCAACTTACGTAAGCCATACCCGGAACGCAACGACTTGCTTCAAAGCCTGCGCGATGCAATGCATGATGAGCTAGCGCCGACAATCGAAGATTACGAAGAGCACCGTAGCGATTACGACGAAGCATTCACTATGGCGGTGCATAAGGACGTGCGGGAGGGGATTATTAAAGATAGTGTTCGCCCTGACGGCCGAAAATTGACAGAAATCCGTCCCCTAAGTAGTCAAGTCGGCTTTTTGCCGCGCGCCCACGGTTCAAGTTTGTTTACCAGAGGCATTACTCAGGGAATGAATATTGTAACTCTCGCCCCATTAAGCTATTCACAATCTGTCGACACTATGGAAACCACCGCTGAGAGGCGCTACATGCACCACTACAACGCTCCCGGCTGGACAGTCGGCGAAGTTAGGCGCCTTGGTAGCCCGGGTCGACGCGAAATTGGACACGGTTATCTCGCTGAACGAGCCTTAATTCCCGTGCTACCTAGCGAAAGCGTTTTTCCTTATGCAATCCGCTCAGTTACTGAAATCATGAGCCAAAACGGTTCTACCTCAATGGCCGCAACTTGTTCCAGCTGTTTGGCGCTAATGGATGCCGGTGTACCGATTAGCGCTCCAGTGAGCGGCATCGCCATGGGCCTAATGCTAGACGACAATAAGCCATACATACTAAGCGATATAGCCGATGCCGAAGATTTTGCAGGCGACATGGACTTTAAAGTGACTGGTACGGCTAAGGGCATTACAGCTCTGCAGATGGATATGAAAGTTCACGGGTTGAACGTAGATATCTTAAAGCAGGCGCTTGTTCAGGCTAAAGATGGCCGAGCCGCAATCCTAGAGCACATGCTAAAAACGCTATCCGCCCCAAGAACCGAACTAAGTGTCTATGCCCCGCGTGTCGAATCAATCCAAATTAACCCGGACAAAATCCGTGAAGTAATCGGAAAGGGCGGCGAGACTATCCAAAAAATAACCGGTGAAACCGGCGCCGAAATAGACATTGAAGACGACGGAACGATTCGCATATCGAGCCCGGACAAGGATAGCATTAATGCCGCTAAGCAATGGATTCTAAGTATTACCGCGGAGCCCGAGGTAGGTAAGATCTACGAGAACGTACCGGTAGTAAGCGTCTTGGACTTTGGAGCCTTTGTTCAGATTTTACCAGGCAAAGACGGGCTGGTGCACGTATCTGAGATTAGCGAGGAAAGAGTAAACCATCCAAGCGATGTCCTAAAAGAAGGAGACAGGGTAACTGTCAAGCTGGTAGCCGTTGACGATCGTGGCAGATTGCAGCTTTCAATTAAAGCGGCTCAGCGGGAACTTAAAGCCGGCAAGAGCTAGCTAACCGATTAAGTAACTTCCAGTAGCCTATAAAAATAATGCGTAGCAGGCATCAACCACAACCTAAAACAATATTCTCCAATCTTGGCCTTAGTGTAGTATGTATTGGACTGGCTTATTTGTTTTTATCGCTAAGTATCGACAAAGGCAATCTGTTCTACTACCTGTTTACACTTATCGCCCTAGTTTATTTTCTTAA
This sequence comes from Candidatus Saccharimonadota bacterium, assembly GCA_027340655.1. Lineage (GTDB taxonomy): Bacteria > Patescibacteriota > Saccharimonadia > Saccharimonadales > UBA4665 > JAJZWH01. The sequence continues at coordinate 13,080 of DAHWQR010000009.1, read as the reverse complement.
GTTTGGCGCCCGCTTAATTAAAGGTATATATGAAGTCATCTTCAAGTAAGGACCAAGCCCTGGAGCAGGTTAAACAGAGCATCATTCATGACAAGGTTTGTCCGGATCTAGCCGCTAGCGCAACGCAACTAGTATTTGGCGACGGCGATCCGAACAGTAGTATAGTTTTTATTGGCGAGGCGCCTGGCAAAGCGGAGGATGCAACAGGTATGCCTTTCGTTGGCGCTGCCGGGAAATTCCTCAACGAAATGCTTGAAACCATTGGCCTAGAGCGCTCCGCAGTTTACATTACGAATATCGTAAAGTATCGCCCGCCGAATAACCGTGATCCTTTACCGGAAGAAAAGAAAGCCTTTCTGCCATACCTGCAACGACAACTCGAAATTATTCAGCCTAAGATTGTCGTAGCCCTTGGCCGGCATGCGGCAAGTTGTTTCCTGCCACAACTTAAAATTAGCCTCGACCATGGGCATGCCAAACGAATCACCTTGGCCTTTAGTGGCCAACCACTTACCATAGTATTGCTTCCCTTATTTCACCCTGCAGCGGCTCTGTATAACGGATCAATGCGCCAGACCCTAATAGACGATTTCTCGCTTATCCCAGACATTATTAGTCAGGTTAAGGACCCAAGAATTAGTTTTAAACAAGTAACAATTTAATAACTTTAGCGTTAAGAACGCGAAAGAAAGGAAGAGTTCAAGTTAAAAGATATGAACCAACCAAAACCCCCCACCAACAATAATCAAAGAGCAGGCCGTGACGCCAATTCCGGCTCACCAGCCAATACTCTAGGAAGCGGCTTAAGCGTGCCGCGTTCTGAGGCCGTACGCGCCTCCAAGCGTTCACAAATGGATGCTCAGAAAATCGCTAACCAATATAACCGAGCCGAGAGTTCCGCCCGCCCGCGTGCCAACGTCATCAAAGACGACACCGGAAAGCTAAAGATTAGCTATCTAGGCGGCCAGGAAGCCATCGGAGAAAAGAATATGCAAGTCGTGGAATGGGAGAATGATGCCCTGATCCTAGACTGCGGAAACCATTTAGGAATTGAACTTCCGGGCATTAACTACACAATAGCCGATACCACCTACCTAGAATCGATCAAGCACAAGCTGAGGGGCTATGTTATTAGTCACGGCCACCTTGATCACCTAGGTGGGCTAAAGCATATTGTGCCTAAATTACCAGCTCCGATTTACGGATCACGTTTTACGCTAGGCGTAGTCGCTAAAACATTCGAAGACGCTTTTGCCGAATCAGGCCTGGAATTTAACCCAGAGCTAATCGTCATGAACATGGACAACCATGAGCGTCTAAAGGTCGGCGCCTTTTTCATTGAACTTGTAAGGATTACGCACTCCGTACCAGAATCGGCATCAATTGTCGTCGATACTCCTGTCGGTAGGGTAATTAATACCGGCGACTGGAGACTAGACCCTGAACCGCTAGATGAAAAACCCACTGATGCCGAACGCTTGCGCCAACTTGGCGATGAAGGCGTGCTGTTACTGATGAGTGACAGTTGTAATACCCCCCTTCCTGGTCGTACGCCAACCGAACACACTTTGCAGCAAAGCTTCCACGATATTATCGGGCAAGCTCAAGGCAGGGTATTTGTAGCTATCTTCTCGTCTAACATGAACCGTGTGCAGATGATTGTTAATTCAGCTGCCGCCAGTGGCCGCCGCGTAGCGCTCGATGGACGCAGCATGATTGCTTACGCTGAAATTGCCGTTCGCCAAGGCATCCTAAAGATACCTAAAGGCACCGTGCTACCAATGCGGGAGATTGCAAACATTCCCGACCAACAAGTGCTAGTGATTTGTACCGGAGGCCAGGGTGAGCCCGGAGCCGCTCTGCAAAGGATGGCTGATGGGCAGCACAAACACATTAAGCTCAAAGAGGGCGACACGGTAGTAGTTAGCTCCACTCCCATTCCAGGTAACGAAGTCAGATACGAGGAAATCGGTAATGAGCTAATCAAGCGCGGTGTAAAACTGTACCGCCACCCAACACACGAAGTAGATAATGTCGGGCCGCTACACGTTTCAGGCCATGCCCGGCGCGATGAATACCGCGAGATGCTGCATTTAGTACGCCCGAAATTCTTCTTACCCATATATGCCGGTGCACTTAACCGTAAGTATTACGCCGATATGGCAATTGAAGAGGGATGGAAAAGGGAAAATGTTATCTTGGCCAACAACGGCGATTCAATTCTTTTGACACCAGATAGTTTAGAAATGGGACCCCAAGTTCCTTACGGAAGCTTGTTAGTTGACCAGACAGGTTCAATTGTCAGCAACGTTGTCGTCAAAGACCGGGTGCTATTGAGCGAAGAAGGTTTGGTTGCAGTCATTTTGACTATCGACCGCAAGAGCGGGAACCTGCTAACCTCACCAGACATCATCAGCCGAGGCTTCATATACATGCGCGACAAAGAAGATGTCATGAATGGTCTGAGGCAAGAGCTAAAACGAGCGGTCGCGCAACGTTTCAAGCGGGTCGATCTGGATCGTTTTAAAGCTGAGCTGAAAGATCACGTTACGCACTATCTATTTGAGCAAACCCAGCTCAGTCCGATTGTCATTCCAGTCGTGAATGTTATTTCAGGAAAGGCCGGTGAGACAAAGACAGTCCATACTAACCAGACCAAAACCGATGAAGAGCTGGCCGCAGAACAACAGCGCCGTTTTCAGGAAATGCGAGCCCGTCTACTCGGCCAAGATCAACCGGACTAGACGGTCTGACCACTATAGATTGGCATTTTTAGGTGTATAATTATCTAAATGCCAAAAAAGAAAAAAAATAGTCGCTCTAATAGCCATAAACGTTCTTCGGCCAAAGACCGCAAGTCTAAAAGTACGCCGAAAGTAAGTAACGGCTTTGGCTATTACGCGTTCGCTGTTGTCCTAGTTTTACTAGCAATACTTCTGGCCATCGGGGCTTTTAATACCGGGGGAACGCTTCCGGTAACCCTCTACCATGGATTTTATTGGACTCTAGGCTGGGCCGCCCCTTTAGTGCCGGTATTGCTTATTATCTCGGCGGTATTAATATTCCGAAACGAGGAGGCGGAGTTACCAACTTCAAAGCTAGTCAGTCTCCTCTTTGCATTGCTTTTCTTTAGCGGTATCGGCTACGCGGCTTTCGCTAATAAGGCTAGCGACGGAGTTTGGACTGGCGGACATGGTGGCAATGTAGGTAGTGTAATTGGCGGCGCTGTTTTAGGCGCACTGGATAAAATCCCGGCCTTGCTGGTCTTCCTTATTTTGGCGATACTTGCCGTAAGTTACGCTCTTGGCTTAACGGCTAAAGATTTACTTAAGTTATTTAAACGTTCGCCAAAAGCTGAGGCGGATACCGACCTAGCCGAACTAAAGGCAAAAGCTGAAAGCACCTTTAAGCTAAACGAGGGTGTACCAATTGAGCATCACTCGCAAGGCGAATTAGCGCTGTCCGAACCATTGCGTAATACTAACTTTCGTAATACCGCTCAAAAATTAAGTAAAGACGAAAACCATGCGGCACTAACTACGCCTGGAGATCCGGACTGGAAGTTTCCTCCAACCAGTCTGTTAAACCAGAAGCAGGACAAGGCGGATCCGGGTGACGTTAATGCCAATGCCAGAACCATTCATGATACTTTGGCCAATTTTAATATAGACGTACAAATGGAAGGTGCTAACATTGGCCCAAGGGTCACCCAGTACTCGCTTAGGCCGCCATCCTCAACTAAACTTACCAAGATAACGGCTCTAGAAAGTAACTTAGCCCTAGACCTGGCCGCCCATTCAATTCGGATTGAAGCCCCGATTCCAGGCAAAAGAGCGGTAGGCATTGAGGTTCCGAATGTCAAACCGGCAATCGTTAGGATTAGCTCCATCCTAGAATCACAGGAATGGGCAGGTCTTGAGAGCCGACTCGGCTTTGTTCTTGGTAAAGACATTGCCGGTAAACCGGTAGTCGCCGATTTGAACAAGATGCCACACATGCTAATTGCCGGTCAAACCGGTTCCGGAAAGTCGGTGATGATTAACAGTTTCATAACTAGTTTGCTGTACCGTAATACGCCATCCGATCTGAAGCTAATTATGGTCGATCCAAAGCAAGTCGAGCTAGCGCTATATAACGACATTCCGCATCTGTTAACACCGGTAATTAATGAACCTGAAAAATGCATCAGCGCCTTAAAATGGGCTGTTGCTGAAATGGAGCGCCGTTTGCGCACTATGGCCGAAGTAGGTAAACGCGACATCGGTCAGTATAACCTGGCCAAGGCTGAAGCCGGAATGCCATATATCGTAATCGTAATCGATGAGTTAGCCGACTTAATGATGGTGGCCGCACGAGACGTCGAGGCTTTAATTGTACGTCTCGCCCAGAAATCCCGCGCCGCTGGAATTCATTTAGTGATTGCTACCCAGCGTCCCTCAGTAGACGTGATTACCGGGCTCATTAAAGCAAACGTACCAGCCAGAATAGCCTTCACGGTCAATAGCCAGGTAGACAGCCGGACGATTATTGATCAGGCTGGTGCTGAAAAGTTACTGGGTAGTGGAGATATGCTGTTCCTTACCTCGGAAATGCCTAAACCAAAACGTGTTCAGGCGGCTTTGATAGAGGAAGAAGAGACCAAAAAGGTAGTTGAATTTATCCGTATGCAGCGCCCACCACAATATGACGACGAAGTGATTAGTCAGCCAGTGCAACTCTCCGGCAAGGGGAGCGTAGTAGCCGAAATGGGTACCGGTAACGGCATTGACGATGACATGTGGCATGACGCAGTGCATGTCGTGTTAGAAAACCGTAAAGCATCAACCTCGTTGCTACAGCGCCGACTGAGAATTGGCTATGGAAGAGCGGCGCGACTGATTGAGACTATGGAAGAGAGCGGGATAGTCGGTCCGGCCGACGGTTCAAGACCTCGAGAAGTTCTAATCAGTTCCATGGATGAGGTTTTCGGAATGGATGAGGACGGAGCCGCTCATAATCCGGTTACCGATAGCGAAAGCGGCCAAGACGCCTATTTGAACAGTTAGTCTTCCGGGGTTGACTTTTACCCCTGATTGAAGCTATAGTTTAATTTCACGTTAACACTTCAGCTCGTGGCACTCCAAGGCATGCGGGCTGTCCGTCAAAACAGTTTATTGACGGTAACCAAGGGAAGGACGAGGCAAGTATTATGAATAGCTATGAGCTAGCGGTGCTATATCACCCAAGCCTAGAGGTCGACTTAAGCAAGGCCGAAGACCGGGTATTAAAGATATTGACCGATAACGGCGGCAAGGTTATAGCCACCGATAATTGGGGCAAACGTAAACTGGCGTACCCAATAAAGAAAAACGAACACGCAATATATGTGTTTTACACGGTTGAGCTACCGAGCAGCAATGTCGCAAAAGTTGAGTCAACGTTAAATATTACCGATGAAGTAATACGCTTTCTAATTACCAAGCCGGATCTGAAAGCGATCGCTAAAGCTGAAGCCGCCAAAGCCCTAAAGGCCGAGCGGGCAGCCAAGCGGGGCGAAGCCGCTGAAGAAGAGAGCGAAGAAGAGAAATAAGCCCAGATTATATTTTTCTTAATGTTTGCTTGACTCGAATTTAGTCCAAGCGTAGGGTTAAAGCAACAAAGCACAGAGAGATGTAACGTCAGCAAGGAGGAGTAATTATGGCACGTAGCGTAAACCAAGTATTTCTGATGGGCAATTTGACTCGAGATCCGGAGCTTAGACAGACTCCTAACGGTCAAAACGTCTGCAGTTTTAGTATCGCACTTAATCGTAGCTACCGGGACGCCAACAATGAGTGGCAAGAGGCTACCGACTACGTTGACATTGTAGCCTGGGCCCAACTGGGCGAACGCGTCTCTCAGTACTTAAGCAAGGGGCGACGCGTGCTTGTTCAAGGCAGGCTGCAAAGCCGTAGCTGGGAACAAGAGGGCCAGAAGCGCAATAAATTAGAAGTTATTGCTAGCGATGTAACATTCCTAGATGGCAGAGGAGCCGATGCCGCCACTAGTAATGATCAGCTGGGCGAGACAACCAAGCCGGCTTCAAGCAAAAGCACAGCCTCAAAAGATAAAGATGTAGTAATTGAAGATGTCAGCGACGAGCCAATTAATCTCGACGACATCCCATTTTAAATTGATTAGTAAGGAGAAGAAGCAAGCAAATGGCTAAAATATTCAAACACAGTACTGATGTAGCATTTTTTGATTACAAGGACTTTAAAACCTTGCAGCGTTATGTTAATGCTTACGGACAAATTGAGTCTCGCAAGAAAACCGGATTAAGTGAATCGCAACAGCGCCGTCTGGCAACTGCAATTAAGCGGGCCCGCCACATTGCCTTATTGCCATTCGTAGCAAGCTATTAACTAGAGTTTAGCGGAATTGGTATGTTAAATATTACTGACCTTAAAAAAGGTGTTCTTTTTGTGCTAAATGACGAGCCCTATCGGGTGATTGAGTATAGCCAGAAGGTTATGGGCCGTGGTGGCTCGATTGTTAATGTCAAAATTAAGTCGCTTATTAACGGCCGGGTGCTGGATAAGACCTTTAAAGGGAATGAGCAACTCGAGAGCGCCGACATAACAACTAATGGCGTACAGTACCTGTATAACGATAACGGCGTGTTTTACTTCATGGATCAGACTAACTTCAATCAGTTTGAAGTTCCTTCCGACATTATTGGTGACCAGGCCAACTACATTAAAGACGGAGATACGGTTCAACTGCAGTTTTTTAAGGAGCGTCCAATTAGCCTGGCTTTGCCCAAAAATGTTGCTTTAAAAGTCGAATACAGCGAAGAGGCAGTCAAAGGGGATACCTCAACGGCAATTACTAAAAATGCAGTTTTAGAAACCGGCTTAAGCGTAAAAGTGCCGGCTTTTATTAAAGCCGGGGACATTATCTCTATTGATACCCTAAGCGGCACTTACCGCGAACGCGTTAAGGGCTAGCCCTTAAAGTTGCCGTAAGTTTTCTACTTGAGTAAACATGAATAATTACCAAAGCGGCTATAAGCATCAACAAGACCACGGTGAAAAATATGCCAGCCGCGCCGCATATAAGTTAGACTCTGTTTGTTCAATGCTGGGTGTCGATTTTAAAGACAAGGTAGTATTAGATATTGGCTCAAGTAGCGGCGGGTTTAGCGACTATGCTTTGCGCCATGGAGCTACTAAGGTGATTGCTGTAGAAAAGGGAACTCAGCAAATGGATCCCAGGCTAATAACCAACCCTAAGCTGGAACTGCACGAAAAGACGGATATACGGGATTTTTATACAAACTCTAAAGTTGAACTATTACTAATTGATGTTTCTTTCATCTCGATGGAGCAAATTTTACCCTCTGTGCTGAGCAATAAACTAGCTGGTCCGGAAACCGTAATTATCGCAATGGCTAAGCCGCAGTTTGAAACCTCAAACCCTGAACTAAAAAACCACGGGGTTATTAAGAATGAGCGAATTAGGCGCCAGTTATTAGCTGATCTCGAGCAATGGCTAAAACCACACTTTGTGATTCAAGCCAAGGCCGACTCCAGTTTGAGCGGAGTTAAGGGCAACCGCGAACGTTTTTACCGGCTTAAAGTAGCCAAATAGCTTGAGCTTTTAGCAAAGGGTAGTTAAACTCCCTTATATCCCATGTATTTTTCATCAAGGTTACAAGCTGGACGAATGTTAGCCGCTAAGATTGCGCCAAAGTACAGGTATGAGAACTGCGTAGTAGTTGCGCTTGATGACGGCGGAGTAATGGTTGGCGCGCAAATCGCGATGCAGCTGCACTGCATTATTACGTTTCTGCAAACCAGAGAAATAACTTTGCCAAAGGAGCTGGAGGCTATCGCTGGAATTACCGATGGCGGCAAGTTCGTCTTTAATAAAGACTTTTCCGAAGGTGAAGTCGATGAAATGGTTGGTGAGTTTCGAGGCTACCTCGAAGAAGAAAGAACTACGAAAATCCATGAGATTAACCAAATGCCGGGCAGCGGTGGTCTAATTAGCCTAGACATGCTCAGGCACATGAATGTCATCTTAGTATCCGAAGGCTTGTCTAATTCCATGAAGCTTGATTTGGCGGAAGAATATCTGAAACCAGTTGAAATCGAGAGCCTAATTGTTGCCTTGCCGGTGGCCAGCGTTGAAGTAATCGATCGCATTCATGTGATGGCCGATGCTGTCTACTGCTTAAGCGTTACTGATGATTATATGGAAACCGATCATTATTATGATAAAAATGACACCCCTAGCCACGACAAGATTATTAAGACAATTGAAAACATAGTTCTGCGCTGGAAGTGAGCGTGGCTACTATTACTCGAGAAGCTTTTTTAATGCCGGTAAGTTCTTAAGAGTGTAGTAAGACCTGTCTTTGCTAATAAGACCTTTCTTGATTAGCGCGGAGATTTCGCGGCTGGTAGTCTCCCGTGTCGCATTAATCGAGCTGGCAATATCTTGATGGCGTAGCGGCGCTTCTATTAAAAGCCCACTCTTGGTGTTAGTTCCAACTCTTTGGGACATAGTGAGTAAGAATGAAACAATCCGCTCACGGACCGTCCGATACTCCAAATTTAAAATACGCTCGCTATGTAATCTGTACATTTCAAGTGTCATGTCTAGCAAAGGGGCTAAAGCACCAGGATGTTCGGAAATTTCGGTCTCAAATTGCTTTTTTGTTATCTCAAGTGTCACGGTTGGTGCCAGGGCACGGTACGCTACCTGGCGCTCCTGTCCGGTAATTGCCCAAATTAGCGGAAAAATCTCATCCTGTTTGCGAATTATTAGTAGGTTTTCTTCTCCGTACTTCGAGATATCATAGGCTTTCACCAGCCCCTGAGTGATATAAAAAACCCCGGGCGGTTGCTCCCCGGGGTGAATGACGAAATCGCCTTTTTTGTATGTTTTTCGGACTCCGTATCTTGAGAATACGTTTACCAATTCAGCCATTTGCTTTAAATTGGCTATCATATCCTAATTTAAACACATTAGTTAATTCCTAAGCAAGCATAAACCGATTAAGTATGATCTTAATCACGCTTTTTCGGTAACCATTCTTACGGCTCAAGCAGACCTTGATAGATTAGTATTGCTATACCAATAAAAAGGAGGGCTTATGGTTGACCGAGAGTATATCGCAAGTCAGCTAAAAGGGATAGGCTTCGCAAATAGCCGAATCAATCGAGCCGAAATTAGTGAGCTTGAAAATATCCTCCTGCCTGATGAGACCATCTATGAATGCGTAAACGGCTACTACGAAGGTGGCGTTGCCTTACTGGTAGCAACCGATATACGGGTACTGCTTATCGATAAGAAACCGATGGGTTTTTTAAATGTTGATGACCTGCGTTTTGATATGATTGGCGACATTGACTATAGTCACCGCATTATCGGAGCTCAGATAAATATTAACTGTGGCATGCGCAACCTGATTTTCAAAAGCTATAACCAACCACGTTTACGTAAGGCCATCGGCCACATTCAGCAGCGAATGAGCGAGATTAAGAAGGAGCAGGCTCAACATGCCAACGAGCAGAGAAATCACCTAGAGGAAATAAACCACCAGCTTCAGATTTACCTACTAGCCCAGCAACAGCATCTTGAACAGCAGTTGTCCGCAAATCAGGACGTGCAACTACCAAAGCCAAGCCCTAAACTAGCCGACTACCTATTCGCTCAAAGACTACTAGAAGATTTTCAAAATAGAGGTATAGATCCGGACAATCCCCGGTCTGAAGTACCAGCTGCCAGCTCGCCGCCCAAAGTAGATGTTGAGTATGTGCCACTTGGTCGAACTGATACGCAACTAATCGAAGAGATGGCCGAAGAGGGTAGGCGAGAAGTTCTAGGGGAGACAAAACAAGCAGTTACCGATCCTCCAGTGAGACCTTTGCAATCCTCAATTCAGGGCGGTATTAACGATAGTTATGGCTTTGATCTAAACCCCTTTAAGATTGCCTACGCAAAACTACCCTATCTGCTGCGCTCGCGAAGATATCGCCACCAAAGCTAGCTTTGGACGCTATACGTTAAACTTGAACTCCACTACATCGTCATTCTGCATAATATAGTCTTTGCCTTCGGTTCTAACTTTGCCAACTGAACGTGCCGCCGACCATGAGCCAAGAGTTATTAAATCGCTGTAGTTTACGATATCTGCTGCAATAAAACCGCGCTCCATATCGCTATGAATTGCACCGGCCGCCGTCCTAGCGCTTGATCCGGCCTTAATTGTCCAAGCTCTAACTTCCTTTTCTCCTGCGGTCAGGAAAGTCTGCAATCCCAGAGTTTTAAAAGATAAAGTCACTAATGCTTCAAGGCCTGACTCTCTAAAACCGTAGCTTTCTCTCAGTTCATCGGCATCATAATCTTCCAGTGCAGAGAACTCGCTCTCGAGCTTAGCGCAGATAAACATTGATGGAGCCGGAGAGACGAGAGCCGAAAGCGAATCTAGCTTCGCTTGGTTAAGCAGGTCAACTTCGTCAACATTAAATGCATAAATAACCGGTTTTGCGGTTAGTAAACCCAAGTCAGACAAAGCTTCAAGTTCCTCTTCGTCCAATTGATGGTACAGCGGTTTACTTTCGTCTAGGATGGACGCTGCCTTATGAACTAAATCGTTCAGCGGTTTAAGCTTTGGGTTAGCCTTTACTTCCTTATCTAGTTTAGATGAACGTCGATTGAGAGTTTCGAGATCCGACAAAGCAAGTTCGGTTGTAATAGTAGCAATGTCGCGCCTAGCATCAATACTCTGATTAACGTGCGTTACTTGAGCGTCGGTAAAGTCTCTCACTACTTCAATAATGACCGATACATTGCGGATATGAGACAAAAATTGATTACCCAAGCCCTCGCCCTTACTCGCTCCAGCCACCAAGCCGGCAATATCCACAAAGCGAATGCTTGCCGGTACGATCCTTGTCGCATTAAAGAGTTTCGCTAATTCATCTAAGCGTTTGTCTGGAACGGCAACAATACCGACATTTGGTTCGATGGTTGCGAAAGGGTAGTTAGCTGCTAAAACCGAAGCTTTAGTTAATGCATTGAATAAAGTTGATTTGCCCACATTGGGTAGTCCGACTATGCCGCAGCTGACCGAATTTGACATAATACAATTTTAACAGAGAAGCGGCAGAATTAGAATAATTTATACTTGACTTAAGGTTAATCTAAAGATAAACTATAAATATGAGTACAAACGACGCAACAAATCTAGTTAGCCTAAAAGAACTTCGCGAACAATTTCCTAGGTATATTGATGCTGTATCAAAAGGAAGAAGCTTTATTGTGGTAAAACGTTCTAGACCAATATTTCAGATTACCCCCATCAATGATGATGAAGCATGGGAAACAGTTGTGGACTTTACGCAAATAAAAAAAGGTGGAGTAAATATACAAGAATTGTTAAGTCGTGTGCAGGCTGTGAAGCAGCAATAAGTCAACTGCTTAATTATGACCGATAAAATTAATAAAAACCTAACTAAGTTTAGTAAAAAAGAGCTACAAATAGTTGAAGAGATACTACTAAAAATCAACAAAAGTCAGTTCACTGGACTTAACTTAGTTAAACTAAAAGGATATAGAGATATCTTCCGTGTGCGCAAAGGGAGAATTAGAATTATCTTTCAACAGGAGGATGAAGAGATAAACATCCTAACGATTGAACGACGAAGCGAAAAGACGTATCGAGATTTTTAACTGGTTTTACCACTCTTCGCCAACTATTTCTTGCAAGTCCTTTATGTATTCTGACAAATAACCACGCGTTCTTTTGTCTAATGGCGGCATGTCAAAGGTAAAGTTGAATTGTAGAATAGCGACCTCATGATACCTATGCTCAACATGCAACCCGACCTGTGCGCTCACTAAATGGCCTGAAACTGGTATTCGACCGCATATTTTTACTTGCTCCTTTGTTGCTAGTACTTGATCAACTATCTCTTACGAACAGTAAAAAGTTTATCCTCGTAGGGCATGTCTGCTAAAGACCTTTTAAAGTCATTGCTACACTTTCAAAGTCTATGTTCTGTAACTTAAAAATTTGCGACTGATCAGAATGCTACAGCTTAGATTCTAGTTCGCTGCGTTGCTGTACTAAACCTTGCATTTGCTCTTTGTAGATTTCTTCTGACATAAGACCGCCATCAAGAGCTTTTGCGTAACGCCGCTCCTCATCTTCGAGATTTTGAAGTTCTGCTTTAATGTCGGCAATCAAGTTTCCTCAGCTATTAGCCAATTCAAAGCGCAGCCAGTAGTAACTATTGATGAAAAGAAATTAAAAGCCGCTGGCAACTGCCGCGTTAGATCATAAGTAAAGGTTACAAATCCCGGTAACGGTTAGAACCGGTATCCTTGCTCTCGCTGGATTTTATCTAACTTACTTGTTAATGCCCGCATTCTGTCACGGAGAACCTTGGGATTCAAGGTTTCGTACTGAAGCGTGAGTTTATCTTTCACCGAACAGTCAATACCTTTGTTCTCAAGTACTCGTCGGTAGGGTGTTTTGGCCCTTGCAAAATATGTAGAATATGATACTATAGAATAGTTAGGTAAAAACAAATGAACGAAAAAGCGCCCTTGCCAGGTTCGGACACCGAAGTTTTGCCATATTCGGCAGTATCGGCTTACGAGGATATAGTGAGCCCAGAATCTATGGCTAGATTTGGCGAGAGAATAGCCCAAGAGTCTGAAAACTTTAATTTTGATGTCGAGCAGGCGTCGGCCCAAAGGGATCAAGATGCATTAATGTCTCAGATGCAGGCATTAATGAGAGACGAGTCCCTTAGCGATGATCAACGAGACAGCTTATTTAAAGAGCTGAGCCGCCAATTTGACACTCTAGATTTTAGACAAAGTGAAGCGCATAAATTAAAAAACTTTATGGAAATGCGCAAGCATATTTGGGATACAAGAGGCGGCATGCTGCTTAGTTCATTGGAGGATGAAGCCCAGCCCCTAATTAACGGCTTGATGGACAGCGCTAAGAAGGAAGAGTCCGATTTTGTGCCCGAAGAAGCTTTTACTGAGGTACTCGATAAAAATAAACCTAATGTAATCATTGACGCTTCATCAAAG
>DAHWQR010000007.1 GCA_027340655.1 Candidatus Saccharimonadota bacterium | reverse complement strand
GCTTCTTTTAAGACTTCCTGGATAATGTCAGCTACTGTACCTTTCTTGTAGCCCCATTCTTTGAGAGCGTAGATACCACGTCCAATCAGTACAAATCGCTTGTCTTTGATTAGTTCGTTATGAATTGCCTGAGTGGTAACGTTCTTACGCTTGAAGTCACTTTCCTTTATTGCTTCGGAAATTTCGTTAAAGTGCATGTGTCGGCCGTTCTGCTTAAGGATGACGTATATTTTATCCCGAATATTCTTAGGGTTGACTAGCGGCCATTTGATTAGACCCCATTGATTATTTAAGGTAGCCAAGTGCTTGGAAATGCCAGCTAAGGCTTCAGCTTGCTCCTCATTGTCTATACCGGCCTGTTTCGCGATATCTACAATTGGTTTCGGAACTCCTAATTTAGTTACAGCATCGACAACTTGAGCTGTTGCGGACTTAAGAGTCTTTTCAGTGAATACCTTGCTATCGGCAACGCTTGCAAAATAATTATCATCATCACCAATCACAATTAAATCCGGGCATAGGTTACAGAGGAATGCCACCCTGGACTGTTCATTGCGATCGCTGCCCTCGACAAGCTTATTAGCAAGATAGCTAACTCGCATGACGCTACCACTGCCCTGCAGTATGGATAAAACCTTTGCTTCAAAATCATCAATGCCAGATAATGAGTGATTCTTCCCTGCTAACTGAAGCTTACCCATTACGCTTTTTTCCAGCTGGCGTACGCGTTCACGTGTAATACCGAGTAACTCACCAATTTGCTCAAGGGTTTCCTTGCGTTCAAATAGGCCGAAACGACGAGAAATAATCTCTCTTTCCCTTTCGCGCTCAATTGATCCTAAGACACTGTTTACCAGTTTCTTCGTTGAGATAGTCTGTTGAGTATTGTTAGTGCTTGCCATTGCCATAAATTATCATTCTTGACTTGCAATATTATATAACTAATATTACTAAAAGTCAAAAGTACCTCTTTCTTGCCTTATTGTAGCACAATAATGACTTTAATGCGTAGACGATGTTCTAAAAGCTTGCCATATAACAGATTTGCATCGGTGGAAAACTATTTAGTTTTTTTAAATTTACGCCGCTTAGTGGGCGTTTTTGCTAGTAATTCTTCGGCTTCTTTTTGTGTAATTTTCGTCGGATCCTGGCTCTTTGCGATGCGCGCGTTACGCTTGCCATTAGTGACATATGGTCCATAGGGACCTTTTAGAATCTTTATTCCCTTTTCGAGCACCTTTATCTGTTTATTTGCATCAGTATTCAGCTTATCCGCATAAAGTTTCTTAGCTTCCGCTTCGCTAATTTGATGCGGGTCGAAGCCTTTAATAGACACGAATACGTTACCAATTTTAATATAAGGACCAAACCGGCCAATATTCGCTAGAATCTCTTCCCCTTCATCTGTTTTACCGACCATTCGTGGCAGTTTAAACATTTCGAGAGCTTCAGCTAATTCGACACTGTCTAGCGTTTTACCGGCTGGCAATGGAGCAAATTCAGGTTTTGTATCTCCGCTTGTCTCGCCACGCTGTAACATTGGTCCATATCTTCCAAACCGGGCATAGATAGGTATGTTACTGTCTGGGTCTTGGCCTAATAATCGCGCTTGAGATACCTCATGACGCGAGACGTCTTGGGTCTGTTCTACCAGAGGGTGAAAATCTTTATAAAAATCACCAATCATCTTATTCCATGCTAGCTTGCCTTCGGCAATCACGTCGAAGTCGGCCTCTACACTAGCCGTAAAGTCATAATCCACTATCGAGGGGAAGTATTTAATCAAGAAATCCGTTGTTACTTCAGCAATCGGAGTTGGAACCAACTTATTCTTATCTGCTCCAACATTCTCTTTTTCTTCAGTTGTTATGATTTTATTATCCGTAAAGCGGATTAATTTCAAAGAACGCTCCTCACCTTCCAGATCGGTTTTCTCGACGTAGCCACGGCTTTGGATTGTTGAAATAGTGGGAGCATAAGTACTTGGCCGGCCAATCCCCAGTTCTTCAAGTTTGCGCACCAAACTGGCCTCTGAGTAGCGGGCTGGACCACGGCTAAATTGTTGCTTTGCCTCAAGCTCACTTAGTTTTAGCTCATCCCCAATTTCCAACCTTGGTAAGATGACATCTTCTTTGGTCCCTCCCCAGACACGCATAAAACCATCGAAAATCAGACTCTCGCCTTTAGCTATAAATAGTTCTGACTGATTGGATATGGAGATCTGCATTTCGCTGCGGTTCATCTTAGCTTCTGCCATCTGCGAAGCGACTGTTCGTTTCCAGATGAGTTCGTAGAGTTTTTGAGCTGCTGAATCGCCTGTTACGCTGAGTCTATTTACATCTGTTGGCCTAATGGCCTCATGAGCTTCTTGGGCGCTTGCGCTTTTGGTTTTAAATTGCCGCACATGCTGATACTTTTCGCCGTATTCTTTCTTAATAAATTCACTGATTGATGCAATTGCTAGCGAAGACAATAAAGTGGAGTCAGTTCTCATATAGGTAATTTGACCGGCTTCGTAAAGGTGTTGAGCCACAGTCATGGTTTGTCGTACCGAAAAGCCTAAGCGCCTTGAAGCTTCTTGCTGCAGGGTACTTGTTATAAATGGCGCTCCAGGGCTGCGTCGACCGGGTTTGTTGCTCAGGCCGCTTAACTTAAAGCTTGCTTCAGAAGTCTGTCTAATCCAGGCTTCAGAAGTTTCCAAATTTAAGAGCTGGGTATTTAATTGAGCCGGGACCGTATCTTTTCCGTGGACAAAGATTGCCGTAACTTTAAAACTAGATTCGGGTTCAAAACTCCGTATCTCCCTTTCGCGGTCGACAATTAAGCGCACAGCTACAGACTGAACGCGTCCGGCACTAAGTCCGGGGCGTACCTTCTTCCACAAAAGAGGGCTGAGTTCATAACCGACTAAACGATCGAGAACTCTTCTGGCTTGTTGCGCGTCTACTAGATGTAAATCTATTGTGCGGGGATTTTTAACGGCCTCTTCAATTGCTGGTTTGGTAATTTCATGAAAAACGATTCGTTTGGTCTTAGTTGGGTCTAGAGATAGGGCCTGTGTAAGATGCCAAGCAATGGCCTCTCCTTCACGATCTTCATCGCTAGCAAGAAGTACCTGATTCTTTGATGCGAGCTGCTTGAGCTCTTTTACGACCTTCTTCTTATCTGCGCTGATCTCATACTTAGGCGCAAAGCCATTATCAATATCGATATTTAAACCCTTTTTAGGTAGATCGCGGATATGGCCAAAACTGCTCTTGACTATATAATCACTACCCAAAAAGCGTTCAATAGTTTTGGCTTTTGCTGGGCTTTCAACAATCACTAGGTTTTTTGGCATTACTTAATCTTACGCAATAGCGGCATCAGTATGCAATTAATTATCTGATTTTCTTAAGTTAACTCTTAAATAATTATCTAGAAACCAGTGTTTCTACCCACTTGATAGCCGATGTATATACCCGCCAAGGAACCAATTGTACTAAAGAGTATGCTCCAGCCGCCGAACCAGTTGCCATGGTCCATAAGAGCTCCAATCCAACCGCCTAAAGTTCCAAAGACGATAATCGAGACTGAAATAATAACTTTCATTACAGTAGTTTAGCATGAGCGTTATGCCGATGATAATTTGCATTGTATAGCGGATTATTAAATAACTATTGACACAAGAACATACTTTTGCTAATATTGCCATTTGTGAGTTTTGGAAGTATTTAAAACTCATGCACCTTTATCTAAAAATGTTAGATTGCTTTAGAGCCTAGGGACAAAATTATGTAGTTGTTACCCTCCTCTACAGTATCCTAGAAGCTGCTGATTGTTATTGGCGCTTTGTTCTAAAGCAAACTAATCCCTTTAAGTAATCTCCCGATCAAGTGCGAGCCTAAATGGTTTTACGGTTTTTCCGTAAAGACGCACGCCTTAATTGATTTAAGTTTGCGTGTTTGTTTCGTTCGGGTGGGCTTGAAGGGCTTGATGGGGACGACTTCGGTTGTCCCTAGAAACAGACTGACGAGCGGTGCCCACCCCCTCTCGTCGGTCTGTTTTTGGTTTAAACGATAAAAGATCTGGTTTCCGTAGGCAGGCTTTTGTTATATATAAATTCACTTAGAATTGCAGTGCACTCCATTCTCAGATTATTGAGCTGCTTTTCTTCATCGACAGCAAACTTTTGCAAAACAAAGTCAGCACTATCTATTTCGGGCGGATTTTTCGGGCCGATTCCTATTCTTATCCGGCCAAAGGACTCGCCAATATGTTCACTAATTGACTTAATGCCGTTATGTCCTGCGTCTTGCCCGCCAACACGGGTCCGAATTTGTCCAAACTTGATATCTAATTCGTCATGCACGACAACTAAATGTTCCAGCTGAGCTTTATAGAAGCCGAGGACGCTAGCAACCGATTCGCCACTAAGGTTCATGTAGGTGGTCGGTTTAATAGCGATCACCTGGCTTTCCCCTATGCGACCAGAGGAAAATAGACACTTTAGATCGTTTTTTCCTACCCATTCACTCATCTCGCTAAACTTAGCAACAAAATGGTCCAAGCAGTCAAAGCCAATATTGTGCCTAGTTCCTGCATATTTGTTGCCGGGATTACCTAAACCAACCAAGATTAAAATATTATTTTGCCCACTGGTGTAATAAGTAATTGGCATTGAAGCTTGGGGGCGTTTTTGCAGCCAAGACATTAACTTTCCTCCGACTTATTGGCTGCCGCTTTGGCTTTAGACAGTTTTTTGTCCCTGTTATCAATAAACCAAATTTGAATCGGATTTCCGAAAAATCCAAAATTTTCACGGAGTTTATTTTCCAAGTAGCGCCGGTAACTCCAATGTATAAAGCGAGTTTGGGTGCCAAAAATCTTGAATGCCGGAATCGGATTATCTGTTTCTTGGACTATATAGTTAAGCTTCGGCATACGGTTCTTCAGGCCAGCTGGCGGATGCTCACGGACCATCCTGATCAGCCAGTTATTAAGTTCATGGGTTGAAACGCTAATATCCCTAGCCTCTTTAATTTTCAGTACTAAATCAAAAAGCTTAGTTACGTTTTGCCCGGTAATTGACGACGTGACAATCAGTGGCGCCCAAGCTACGAACTCAAATTCTGCAGATATTTTTTTAATAAACGTGTCAAATTCAAATCCTTCATCCTGATCGGATAGCACGTCCCATTTACTAACCACCAGCACTAATCCCCTGCCCGCATCTTTTACTAGCCCGGCAATCTTCTGGTCTTGACTAGCATTTGGCTCAGAAGCGTCAACTAAAAGCAAGCAAATATCTGCTTCCTCAATTGCCGAAAGTGATCTGAGCACACTGAAGTGCTCTACGCCGCGTTCAATTCTGCCACTGCGTCGGATCCCTGCAGTATCCATAAACTCAATTTCCTGATTTTGGTAACGTACAATAGCCCGGTTGATGTCCCTGGTAGTTCCCGCTCTTTCAGCGACCAGGGCTTGCTGTTTGTTTAGGAGCGTATTAAATAAGCTGGATTTACCTACGTTAGGACGACCTAGTAAAGCGACTTTTAGCCTTTCATTCTCTTCCCGATTAGGCACTTTAGTAATTGTTTTACAGATGTGCTCAAGTAATTCATAGATACCTTTTGACTGGGTGACGCTAGTAGCAATAATGTCTTTGATTCCAAGCCTTGCGAATTCATAGACTGAATCTTGTCCTGACCGGTCGATTTTGTTGACCACAAGAAGGGCGGGTTTCTTGGTCTTGAGAGCTAGAGATGCAACCTGTCGATCTTCTTCGCTAATTATCGTGCCGGCCTCCACGACTACAACAATTACGTCGGCGCTGGTACTTGCCTGAAGAATCTGCTCTTGAATTGATTGCTCGAACTCATCTTCAGGATCTTTCATGCCTGCGGTATCGACGATCCAAAATTGCTGACCCTGGAAGTTGGCTTTTGCGGATATACTATCTCGAGTCGTGCCGGCTTCACGGGCTACGATCGCCTCACGTCGTTCCAGGATAGCGTTAAAAAGACTGGACTTACCAACGTTAGCCCGGCCGACAATTGCTACGATAGGGAGTTTCTTACTTGCTGCCATAGTCTATTTACTACCTTACTATACAGTCAATCATCTGTTTTTCCTGCATGGTCATTCAGATTTTAACTCGAGCCATTGCCCATTTTTAAGATTAGCCAGGCTAAATTGCCCGAATTTTATTCGATGTAGCTTAGTTACCTGATATCCTAGTGACGCGAAAGTGCGCCTGATCTGACGATTGCGGCCTTCACTCATAGTTACGCTCATAGAACGGGAATCCGGACTTAAGTTGCCGATTTTTAGATGGCTTAGACCGTCTTCTAATCTGACCCCTTGATTTATTTGAGATTTAGCAACGGAAGTTAATGGTTTGTCTAAAGTGATCTGATAAACTTTCTGTTTTGCCATAGATGGGTGGGTTAGGCTGTTGGCCAACTTACCGTCGTTAGTGAGCATTATTAGACCGGAAGATTCCTTGTCCAGTCGTCCAATGGGTTTAAGGGCGCTATATTTTTCAGGAAGCAGATCATATATTGTTTTTGCTCCCTGCCCCTTTCGACTCACCACAAAACCAGCCGGCTTGTTTAGTAGAATAGTGACTCTCTTGTCCGGAAGTTTCAGTACTTTGTTGTCTAATGTGACTTGAGATCCTGCTTGAACTTGCATGCCTAACTCGGCAAGCGCAGATCCAATGCTTACTTTACCTTGGCTAATAAGGGAATCTGCCTGCCGCCTACTTAACCCTGTTGCGAGAGCTATATATGCATTAATCCGCATCGGGATATAATCTTACAGCGCAATATTGTTCGGATCGGTGGGATCAAACGGCTTATTCTGGTTAATGGTTATCGGTTCTGCTCCGGGAGGTTGTACTGCCTGTTCGCTGGCTCCTTCCATGGCCAGTAGCTCATCAAGACTTTTTTGGGGTTGCTGATCGAGAGGTTGAATAATCTTTCTGCCATTGACTGCATTGCTAGGTAGGGTAGCTGATTCATTATCTACTGTTAGAGCTGTGCCGTTAGCTGTATTTTGGTCTGGAGTTTGTTGCAATGGCGGTTGATTAGTTTCAGACATCAGATCATCGAATGCTTGGTTTAATGTCTGATCATTTGATGCTTGGGTCGTAGCCATTGCTGGCGCCGAAATTGTAGATCCAGATTGCGCAGGCGCTGGAGGTGTCGGTTGAGCAATGGGTTGTAGCGGTTGATGATCAACTTGCGTAACTCCCGCTAAATCATTTGATGACAATTGACCGCTGGCATCAATTAATATTTCATCTGATGCAGGACTCTGAGCTTGGGCGTTTTCGGTCGGAAGTTCTGCAGTTAAGTTGCTGTCCGGTTCTGCTGATGGCATAGCGGCGTTGACTAGATTAACTGTAGAGTTCTCATGGGTAGTATCTAGGGGTGCCGGAGCAATGGGTTGTTGCTGCATTGGCTCAGCAGGCGGTGCCGGTTGAAGGGGTGTTTCTAAGACCGGAGAGGGGGTCGGACTAGCCTGAACGGGTTCAGGTGCGGCTTGTTCCTGCGGAGTATCTTCTAACAGTTCATGCGCCACCTTAACGATATCTTCAAGAGTAACCTGAGATTTTACCAGGTATCGATCAGCTCCTAAGTGGGAGGCTCGGCTTTGGTCTTCAGCTTGCCCAAGAGCAGTCAGCATAATTACCTTCGTATCTCTTAGCTCCGGGGTATTGCGTAAAATATCTAGCATCTCGAAACCACTGATTTTAGGCATCATGACATCTGAAATAATCAAATCAGGCTTTTCAGACTTGGCGACGACAAGAGCTTCCTCGCCGTCTTTAGCGGATGCAATAACATAACCTTCGGCTTGAAGCCTGGCTTCGTAAATTTCTCTTAGGTTGTTGTCATCTTCGACGAGTAGAATTTTTGACATAATAGGTTCTAGCTTATGCTTAACATTATTATTGTAACATGGGCGTTGTCAAAGAATTAATTGGATTTATGGCCGTTTGGGCGGCTTCACGAGCGCGTTCAGCATCGGCTTGTTCGGTAGTTAGCCTGGGAAGATTAATATAGAAAGTTGAGCCCTTGCCTTGCTCGCTTTCTACCCAAATTCGTCCCTGATAGAGCTCAACAATTTTTCGCCCAATATATAACCCGAGTCCGGTTCCGCCAATTGTACGGGTGGCGGAATTATCTACCCGGTAAAACTTCTGAAACAGATGCGGAATATCCTCTGCAGGAATGCCAACTCCTGTGTCGCGTACATAGATCTGAACCACCTGGTTGTCTCCGGTGATGCCAATCGTTATTTTGCCCTGGTCGGTATACTTAACGGCGTTATCGAAGAGATTAGTAATAACTTCGCGCATTCGATCGGGGTCGATAGATACGAAATAGAAAGGCATTATTACTTTTTGATTACTTTTTGATACTGTTGTTGCGTCAATGGTATTCGCTGATCCGAGGTTAAACTCAACGCTTAAACCCTTCTTGTCGGCCGCAAAACGCAAGTCATTGACCAGTTTTTCTAGATAGCTCCCCATTTCAACCAGAATTGGATGAGAGATTAGGCGGCCGTCTTCAGCCTTGGCCGAAGTAAGCAGATCTTGAAATAATTTGCCCAAGTGCTGAGTCGATTCATGGGCTTTTTCCAGATATTCTCTGGCGCGAGTGTCAATAGTGCTGACTTTATCATTAAGGGCTAGCGCCAAGTAGCCCTCAATAGCGGCTACCGGAGTTCGCATTTCGTGGCTGGCCGTGCTAATAAAATCTGAGCGCTGTTTCTCTTCGGTGCGCTCTTGAGTGACATCCCGGAAAACGGCAACAGCTCCGGTGAGTGTTTTGGTTTGGTTTAGGAGAGGCGAAACGCTTAAAGATATTGGTAC
>DAHWQR010000018.1 GCA_027340655.1 Candidatus Saccharimonadota bacterium | reverse complement strand
GTTCCAATCAAGAAAAGTTAGCTGAAGCTGCGGCGCTCAAATATAAGAAACTGCTGGGAGACAATTATTATCTAGAGCTTCAGGATCATGGGCACCCAGACCATCCAGGGTATTGGAGCGATCAGGAAAGAGTGAATGCCGGCCTGCTTAAGCTGGCTAAGAAACTAAACATTCCGGCAGTATTGACTTGCGACGCTCACTATCTTAAGTCCGAGGATAAAGAGGCACACGAAATTTTACTTTGCGTCCAAACCGGCTCATTTTTAAGCGATCAGGATCGGATGTCTTTAGCTGATTTTGATCTAAGCGTTACCGACCCCAAAACAATTATTCAGCGCTGGGGCAAGGATCATCCGGAATTAATTTTAAACACTAAAGCGATTGCCGATTCTGTTGATCTAACAATCAAACTAGATAGCATCCTAATTCCTAAATTCCCTATACCCGAGGGCCAAGTCAGCGAGCATGATTATCTGGAAAAATTGGTTTATCGGGGGCTAGCCTGGCGTTATGCCGAGATGGATCGTACGCAAGCCAATAAACTAAGCGTTAAAGAAGCTAAGCAAAAGCTTCCGGAAGAGATTCTTAAGCGCGCCGAATACGAGCTAACGGTTATTGATAATATGGGCTTTCAGGGCTATTTCCTGATTATTAACGACTTTATATCCTGGGGAAAGAGCCAAGGTATCGTTTTTGGTCCCGGCAGAGGTAGTGCTGCTGGATCAATCGTTTCCTACGCGCTAGACATAACCTCGCTTGACCCGCTGAAGTTTGATTTACTTTTTGAGCGTTTCTTAAACCCGGACCGCATTAGCATGCCGGATGTAGATATCGACATTATGGATACCAGGCGCAATGAGGTAATAGCCTATTGCGCCGACAAGTATGGCCACAACCGGGTAGCTAATATTGTGACTTTTGGCACAATGGCTGCTAGAAATGCGGTGCGTGACGTCTCTCGAGTACTTCAAGTACCCTACGCTGAAGCTGATCGTCTAGCTAAAATGATTCCACCGCCAGTGCAGGGTATTCATACGCCGCTAAAGCGTTCGATCCAGAAGAACCATGATCTCAAACACGAATATGAGACTAACCCTCAAGCCAAACGAGTCTTTGACTTGGCAACTCAACTGGAGGGAACAATTCGTTCGCACGGGGTGCATGCCGCCGGTGTAGTTATCGCACCGGACGACATCGTGAAGTATGCGCCTCTAGAGATGGCGCAGAAAGGGGTTGTCGCGACCCAGTATTCAATGGGCCCAATCGAGCATCTAGGATTGCTTAAGATGGACTTTTTGGGACTAAGCAACCTGACTGTGATTAAAAACGCTTTAAGAATTATTAAGCGGGTATATAACGAGGACATCGACATCGAGAAGCTGCCCTTAGACGACAAAGCGACATATGAGCTTTTCCAGCGTGGCGACACAACCGGAGTGTTTCAGTTTGAGTCAGCCGGCATGAGGCGTTACTTAAAAATGCTGGAGCCGACCAACTTTGAAGACATCGTCGCTATGAATGCACTTTATCGACCGGGTCCGATGCAGTTCATCGATGAGTTTATCTCCCGCAAAAGAGGCGAGAGGAAGATTTCTTACCCAGACCGCAGCATGGAACCAGCGCTGAAGGCTACTTACGGCGTTCTGGTTTACCAGGAACAGGTTATGCAGATCAGCAAAGACGTTTGCGGCTTTAGCGGCGGCGAAGCGGATACTCTGCGTAAGGCGATCGGGAAAAAGAAGATAGATATTATGCGCAAGATGCGGCAGCGGATGATTGAGGGTGCCAAAGAGGTATCCGGGATTAAAGAATCTACAATGGAGAAGTTTTGGCAGCAGCTTGAAGAATTCGCGGCCTACTGCTTTAACAAAAGTCATGCCGCCTGTTACTCATTAATTGCCTACCAAACGGCTTACCTAAAGGCGCACTGGCCGGCAGCATTCATGGCCGCTCTAATGACCTCTGTATATGACGATACTGAGCGCCTGGCTGTAGAAATTAGCGAATGCCAGAGAATGAATATTCCGGTCTTACCGCCAGATATTAACGAGTCGTTTAATGAATTCGCGGTTATCCAAAACGCAGACTCGGCAGCCATTCGCTTTAGCTTGAAAGCCATCAAAAACGTTGGCAGCAATGCTGTAGATGAGATTATCCGGGCTCGTGAAGCCGGACCCTTTGAAAGTTTGGAAGACTTTCTGTCTCGTGTTGATTACCACGCCGTAAACCGTAAGTCTTTTGAGAGCCTCATTAAGGCCGGAGTTTTCGATCGCTTCCATGACCGCAGTGTCTTGCTGGATAGTTTGGATATGATCATGGTTTACGCCTCACGGTCTCAGAAACAAGCCGAGCATGGCCAGACCGACTTGTTTGGCGGACAGGATAAGACGATTGTTTCGCGCGGTCAGCTCAATTTGCCGCCGGCCTCAACTGATCAGACATTGATGCCTCGTGATTATTTGATTTGGGAACGAGAATTGCTTGGTCTCTATCTGTCAAAGCATCCACTGACTCTATACGAGCAGTACTTAAAAGATCGAGCCAGACCAATTGCCGAACTAAATGAGAATATGGACGGCGAAGCGGTTCAAATTGGCGGCATCGTTAATGGTGTGCGAGAGATTACCACTAAAAATGGTCAGAAGATGGCGTTCGTTAAAGTTGAGGACATGAGCGGGGATATTGAGGTAATCTTGTTTCCTTCAATGTACTCACAGTACGCTAGCCTCTGCGTCTTAGATAAGGTATTAATTGTCAGGGGCAAGATTAGTGCTAAAGACCGCGACGGACGGATAAGTACCGATCTGAAGATTATGCTCGACACGGCCAGCGAAGTATCGGTCGAGCAAGCCGAGGCCTCTCGACAGCCAGACACTAACGCGGCGCTAACTTTGAACGGCCCAGGAGCTAAGGGTAAGAATGAAGGGCAGCGCTTGTTTATTCGACTTGCCAGCTCAGAAGACCAACGTTTACTGATTGATTTAAAGCGAACCATAGACAAGCATCAGGGATCAACTGAAGTCGTTTTAGTTCTCGGTGAAGAACAGCGCAAACAAGCCATTAAACTACCGTCTGGAATTGAGATTGAAAGTGACGGGCCAAGGCTACTTAAAGAGCTAATGGGTAGCGAAAACGTAGCCCTGAGCTAATATTTAGACTGCACCATTATGGTGAGCCAAAAGTAATCCGACTACGCTAATAGTGACTAGGGCAATATCTAGCATCGGGTGTTTCGCGACGAAGTCTTCACCGCGGACAAAGACTTTATGCCAGGCAAAGGCGTGGCGCAGAAAGAAAATGGCTAAAGCAGCGACGCCAATACTCGACTCAAGTACTGTCGAGAAACTGAGTGCTGTCAGACTAGGAGCCGAGTTAGCGGCAACTGGAGAATGCCAGATGCCGGCCGCAATTATCCCAGCACCAATAATGGCAATAATTGGCAAATAAGGCCAATAAGGCTTTAGATAATTCTTAGTAACGCGGTGATGCCCAGCCTTAATCTTTTTATGAACAGAGCCGGGTCTTGGCTTAGTGGTAAGTGACATATTTGTTTTTTTACTTAACAACTTAAACTATACCATAAGTCAAATAGTAGAGCGCCATAGCGGCAGCGGTACTGACATTAAAAGATTCTTTTTGGCCTAGCATTGGGATTTCGACAATTTGCGAGCAGGCACTAAGAATTTCAGGATCTACTCCGCTAACTTCGTTGCCGACTACTAAAGCTACCTCGCCGCTGCACTTAAATTGACTTAGCGGTATAGAAGCTGCACTTTGCTCTAAAGCGACGACCGTGACATTGCGAGCTTTTAGGTTACTGATCAGGCTTTTAATGTCCGGCTGATAGCTCCAAACTTGAGTAAGTTCGGCGCCCAGAGAGGTTTTAGCGATTCTACGCTGAATCTTTTCGGCTAAATAAGGCGCCCGCTGATCGCCGCTTGGCAGTTTTGGGTAAGGCGTAATCCCACATAAAAATACTTCGCTAACCCCTAGTCCTTCTGCGACTCTAAGCATAGCGCCAACGTTATGGGCGCTGCGTATATTATCCGCAATGAGG
This sequence comes from Candidatus Saccharimonadota bacterium, assembly GCA_027340655.1. GTDB lineage: Bacteria > Patescibacteriota > Saccharimonadia > Saccharimonadales > UBA4665 > JAJZWH01. The sequence continues at coordinate 1,924 of DAHWQR010000018.1, read as the reverse complement.
TAAAGTTTTAGTGACATCTATCTAGATATCATACAAGAAGTTGATATAGAGATAAGTGCTCATGCTTTATACTAGGTGCAGCAGCTATTAATTGCTAAATATACATGAGTGAAGATTTAAGAATCAGCGAAGAACAAGCTTCGCAGCGGCGGGCCCGGCTGCTGGGTTTCGATTACGTCGATACTTCTCAAAGCGGCGGGCATAAACAGATCTACCCTAACTTGATTAGTGTAGCTGAAATGCGCGCGCTTAAGGCCCTGCCGATTCTAGCTGACGTTAGCCACGTGACCTTCGGCATACTCAACACAACACCTCAGTCGGCTCTACGTTCACTGACTGACAGATTTAATGACCGTCGAGTAAGTTTTGCGCTAATTTCCGAAACCGGCTTTCGGGAGTATATGAACCTCTATGATCCGCCTAAAGAAGTTGTCTATCACGATATTGAATTAAAAGACGCCGGATCCAAAGCTCTAATCGATCAGATATCCTCCATATTAAACGAGGTTAGGGCTGACGACATGCTGGCCTATCTGGTTTCTCAGGCGCACCGTCTGAACGCCAGCGATATCCACATAGAGACCCAAGCTGAAGATGTCCGGATTCGTATCCGTATTGACGGGGTGTTACATGTTATTGCACGCCTGCCATTCGAGAAATATCGTGTACTTTTGTCGGCAATCGCGAGTGCCGGCAATATCTCTACCGGATCAAATGAAGCTCAGCAAGGACACATTGCCCAGAAAGTAAAAATGGCTGACAGTACTGAAGTTGATGTCAATGTCCGCCTGGAAACAGTACCGACAATCAACGGCATAGACATCGTAATGCGCTTGTTTAACATGGACGAAGACCGCTTTGTTCTAGATAAATTGGGTTTGTCCGAAAAAGAACGTAGAGTTGTCGATTCAATAATTGCGAAACCATCAGGATTAGTTATGGTGGTTGGTCCGACCGGCTCCGGTAAAACTACTACCCTATACTCGATTCTTAACAGCCTTAATAATGAGCAACGTAAAATTATTACGATCGAGGATCCGGTCGAATTTCAGTTCAAAGGGATAACTCAAATCTCGGTTCACTCCAGTGACGTTACTGGTAGCGATACGGTTTTTGCAGATAAGCTAAGAGCGGTGTTAAGGCTTGACCCGGACGTTGTTATGGTTGGGGAGATTAGAGACCAGGATACGGCACGTACGGCTCTCCAGGCGTCGCTTACCGGCCATCTAGTGCTTACTACTTTCCACGCCGGCAATGCCGCGGCAGCTCTAACTCGCTTATCGGATATAATTGGCCAAAATCCGCTATTTGTTTCTGCCATTCGGCTAATTATGGCCCAGCGGTTAATCCGACGTCTAGATAAAGACACCAGGCAGGAATACGAACCTAGCGAAGCCGAGAAGCGTGTAATCCAGTCAGTTATTAATACTTTGCCAGAGGGTTTCGAGCGCCCCAGTCTAGACGGGTTAAAGCTTTATCGCCCGGGGTCCAGCGCTAATAATCCCTACGGCTATTCGGGTTTATTAGCTATTCGCGAGCAGCTGACCATGAGTGAGTCGATTAGCAAGGTAATTACTACTCCTGGACAAGTAGTTAGTACTGATGACATAGAGCAAGCGGCACGAGCGAGCGGTATGACAACGATGCTCCAGGATGCCATATTAAAAGTCGTGGCTGGTCTATCTACGCTTGAAGAAGTGTATAGAGTAATAGGCTAACAAGATAAAGACGCTAAGTCTCAACTCTTTAGATAATTTAGCCCTTATCGGTCCAAGAAATAATGTTCAGGCGAAGATCCTAGAGGGGTAAACTATACCCTTAATATTTAAAGAGCCCCGTTTTGATATAACCAATCGGGGCTCTTTAATTGTCTAGCGTGATATATCTAGATCTAATTTAAGATTGTTTTATTGAACCTAGATCA
>DAHWQR010000016.1 GCA_027340655.1 Candidatus Saccharimonadota bacterium | reverse complement strand
AAACGTAAAGTAAATATGCAAGGGAAGCTATTAGAAAGTTAGCATGGATCAGCAACCACTCAACACTAAACCACAAAAGCCGCGTCAGGCTAAAACGATTACCTTAACGATACCCAACATTCCTAAAGTGCGTTTTAGTCGTATAGTTAGCAAGGCTCAAGCTTGGCTGATGTTATTCGTTTTGGTTGTCGGCATTGCTGGCGGTCTACTTGGTGGATGGATTGAATCAGTAGGTTTTAAGGGACAGATATTGACATCTTCAACTTCCGGCACTCAGCTGTTGCGCGGCGGCAGTCCTCAATTAATCAGTAGTATTGCTAAAAAACTTAGTCCTGGCGTAGTTAGTATTACCGCCACTATGACTACTCAAGCTTCAAGTTTCTTCGGCTTTTCTCAACCAATCCAGCAGCAATCCGAGGGGACGGGCATAATCATATCAACCAATGGATTAGTGCTTACCAACCGGCATGTTGTTCCAGCCGGTACGACATCGATAAGCATCACTTTAGCTAATGGGACTCAACTAAATAATGTTTCTGTAGTTGGACGAACTTCACCCAGTGACAGTTTAGATATCGCCATCCTCAAAATTAACAATACCGAAGGTCAGACATTGACCCCATTAGTGTTAGGTAACTCTTCTCAAGTTCAGGTTGGCGACGGAGTGGTGGCAATTGGAAACGCGTTAGGCCAATTCCAGAATACCGTCACAAGCGGGATTATTTCTGGTTTCGGGCGAAATATTTCCGCAAGTAGCAGTAGCGGCGGTACTAACAGCATCTTCGGCACTCCGTCAACTAGTAGTACTAGCGAAACACTAACGGACATGTTCCAAACCGATGCGGCTATCAATGAGGGTAATTCCGGCGGGCCATTAGTTAACCTAAATGGCCAGGTAATAGGCATTAACACAGCGATTGCCAGTAATTCTCAAAACATTGGTTTTGCGATACCAATTAACGAGGTAAAAGGTCTGGTTGAGTCGGTAGTTAAGACTGGTAAATTTGAGCGTCCGTTTCTTGGGGTAAGGTTTACGCTAGTGACTCCGGCTTTAGTTAAGCAGTATGACCTACATACCAATAATGGTGCGTATATACCAAAGGGTAGCGGTTCAACTCCTTCCATTATAGCTGGTAGCGCGGCGTCTAGGGCAGGGCTGAAACCGGGAGATGTAATCACTAAAGTTAATGGCGTGGCGGTCAATAGCCAGAACGATCTAACCATGTTGGTTGACCAATATCGACCGGGAACAAAAATTACGCTTACAGTAGTGCGCGGAACGCAGACGTTAACTATTAGAGCTAAACTAGGGATTATGCCTCAATAGGAAATTAACGGATCAGTTTTCTTTAAACACTTGGACAAAATCGTTAGTTAGATGAAGCTTGTAATTTTGTTTGAGGGCAATCTCGGACAGAGCCTGATGTTGGGGCGGAAGAGCTTCGGTCAATACCCATTTTGGAGGGTGTTCGAGTTGGCTTAGCTGTTCGAATAAAAGTCTATATAACTTAAGTCCGTCCGGGCCACCAAAAATTGCTATTGCCGGTTCACGTGCAGCCGAAGGATTAATTTGCCAATTATCCGGGACGTAGGGCAGGTTAGCAATCAATATTTCTTGACCCGACCATATTGATTTGGGTATCGCTGTGATTAGGTTGCCTCGGTAGAAATTTATTTTAGCGGCGTGATTTACTGCGTTTCGACGTGCGACTTTTAGGCACTGGGGGTCAATGTCTACGGCGATGGCTTCAAGTTTAGGATGCTCAAGTTTGGCGCTAATTATAAGGGCACCTGACCCGGTGCCTATGTCCATCACCGCATTGATCTTAGAATCATGACTAACGACTCGATTAAGCTCTTCAATTAAGGCTTCACTCTCTGGTCGAGGTTCTAAAACGTGATGGTTCAAAATAAATTCACGGCCGTAAAATTCCGTTTTACCTCGAACGTATGCTAGCGGCAACTGCTTAGAGCGTAGTTTAACTAATCGCATAAATCTAAACCGCTGAGATCGGGTGACGGGCTGCTTTGGCTCAATAAGCAAATGGACACGATCGACCTTGGTTACGTCTTCAAGTAATACCAGAGCGTCTAAGTGCGCGGTGGCTATATGATGCCTAGAGAGTTGGAGCTCGGCCCAGGCTAACAATTCGCCCGAAGAAGAGCGCTCGGTCATGAGATTAGGATCCTTGGTTTATTAGCTCGTATTCGGCGGCCTTTAGAGCTTCAATAATATCGTCGATATTGCCGCTTAAAGCTCCAGGTATGTTGCTGCGCGAGTAATTGATGCGGTGATCCGTAATTCGGTCCTGAGAGAAATTATAAGTACGGATTTTTTCACTTCGGTCGCCGCTCCCGATTAGTTTACGCCGGGCCTCTGACAATTGCTTTTGTTCTTCGTCGATCTTGTGTTGCAACAAACGGCTTCTTAGAACACTCATGGCCTTGGCGCGGTTTTTTATCTGTGACTTTTCATCTTGGTTGGAAACGACCAGGCCAGTAGGCAGATGGGTGATTCGGACCGCCGAATCGGTAGTGTTGACACTCTGACCACCATGCCCGCCACTCCGGTAAACATCAACTCTTAAGTCAGCCGGGTTAATCTCTATATCCGTTTCTTCGGCTTCAGGCAATACCGCTACCGTTGCAGTGGATGTGTGTATCCGACCTTGGCTTTCGGTTACCGGTACGCGTTGCACGCGGTGCACCCCAGCCTCATATTTTAAATTGCGGTAAGCTTCATGCCCGTGCACTGCAAAGGTAATCTCTTTAAAGCCGCCAGCATCACTCGGACTTTCATTAATCAGCTCGACTACGAAACCATGCATTTCAGCCCACCGGCTATACATACGGAATAAATCACCAGCGAATAGAGAAGACTCATCACCGCCGGCCGCTCCGCGAATTTCAATTATTACGTCTTTTTCGTCATTCGGGTCCTTTGGAAGGGTAGCGTCGGCAATCTTAGCTTCAACCGTTTCAATTTCTGGGGATAGTTCAGTAATTTCATCACTAGCCATGGCCTGCAACTCCTTGTCCGGACTTTCTAGGAGTTCCGTTGCTTGAGCGACTGACTTTTTAAGCAATGAACGCTGCTCAAATAAACTAATAACTTCCATCAGCCACTTTTGTCTTTTGGCCAATGCTGGGTAAGAGCTATCGTTAAAAATAGCCGGATCTGCCAATTTAAGCTCTAGTTCTCTGAGCTCTTGTCTAAATGTTTCCTCGCGCTGATCCATATAGTATCTAGTTTACTCTGGCTGAAGATCAACCAGGTATTATCCCGGTATGAGTTCAGTCAGAAGTAGCTTAGTTAGGCCTTAGCGGTTTTAGGTTCTACTTTATTGGCCTTTCGGCGAGCCTGCTTTTTAGCGGCGTTGGTGCGTTTCTCGCGAGCTTCGTTGGCAGCGGCTGTGCGAGCCCTAAATTTATCCACACGACCTTCGATGTCTAGAATTTTCTCTTCACCCGTAAAGAAAGGGTGGGAGGCAGAACTTACGTGGATTTTAATTAAAGGATATTCATTGCCATCGTCCCACTTAGTAGTCTCTTCACTACTAGCAGTAGACTTGGTCAGCAGACGCCAGCCATTATTCAAATCTTCGAAAACTACAAAGCGGTAGTTGTCTGGGTGTAAATCTTTCTTCATAACAGGCATCTAATATATCTTTTTATGTTCAGATAAGCAAGACGAAAGCTGAAATAAGTAGATAGCCAGAGTATTTAGGCGCATTAGTTGATAGATGCGGCACTCCTTGGTATAATCTTACGTACTTTTAATTAAGCAGGCTAGGAGTAGGTGCGTTCCTCTCTTTACATAAGGCTCTTGTGCCTTAAAAAGAGCGCCGCCCAGCCGAAGTTAAGTAATCAAGGAACGCAGAAAGGTACATCTATTAATGGCTAACGAAGTTAATATGAAGGACTTACTGGAGGCCGGTGCGCATTTTGGCCACAAAACCAGCCGCTGGCATCCGAAAATGGCTCAATACATCCACTCCAAAAGGGGCGGGATACACATTATTGACCTGTCTAAAAGCGTAGAAAGTATAAATGCTGCTATGCGTTTTTTGAACGACACAGCCGCATCAGGAAAACAGATTTTACTGGTCGGTACTAAACGTCAGGCTAAGTCAATCGTTAAAGAAGCTGCAGCTGCAACTAATATGCCGTACGTGACCGAGCGCTGGCTTGGCGGAATGCTAACCAACTGGAATACGATTAGCGGTCGGATTAAGCACCTGAAGGATCTGGAATCGCGTATGGCATCAGGCGAACTAGCCAACCGCTACAGTAAGTTGGAAGTTCAGAGATTTCAAGAAGAGATTGACGAACTTAACCGGATTTACGGCGGAATTAAAGATCTTAACGGCAAACCTGGCGCAATCTATGTTGTTGATGTGATTACCGAAGCCAACGCGGTTCGAGAAGCTAACCGGATTGGCATTCCAATTGTCGGTATTGTTGATTCTAACTCTGATCCGACATTAATAAACTACCCAATTCCGGCTAATGACGATGCAATTAAAACCCTCCAGCTGATTACTGACTATGTCCGTTCGGCAATCGAAGAGGGGAAAGCCAAACAAGCCAAAAAAGCTCCAGTGGCGGAAAAGAAAGAAGACTAGCTCTATGGCAGTAGACATTGCTCAAGTAAAGCGCTTAAAAGATTTGACAGGAGTTGGTCTTAGCGATGCTAAGGCGGCTCTGGAAGCTTCAGGCGGCGATTTTGACGCCGCGCTTAAAGAAATGCGAACCAAAGGATTAACAAAGGCCGAGAAACGCAGTGAACGTTCCGCGACGGCCGGAATTATTGGATCATATAATCACGACAATCGGATTGGCGTAATCGTTGAAGTTAACTGTGAAACTGATTTTGTGGCCCGCAACGAATTATTTACTACCATGGTTAAGGATCTGGCAATGCACATCGCCGCTTCTAATCCGCAGTATTTAAGCCGCGAGTTAGTCCCAGAAAAAGAAGTTAAGCAGATTGAAGCTGAGCTTGTTGAACGTGCCGAGAATGAAGGCAAGCCAAAGGCGATGATTGCTAAAATTGTGGCCGGTCAACTGGATAAATATTTTGCCGAGCACTGTTTGCTGTTGCAGCCGTTTATTAAAAACCCGGACATTACCGTTGGCGATTACGTTAAAGAGCACAATGCTCGTTTAGGCGAGAATATTGTTGTCCGTCGCTTTTGTCGTCTTGCGCTCGGAGAAGCTAATTAATTAGGGGGTAAGCATAAAGTGGAAACCTCAAATATGATTGCCAAGGCTGAAGCAGCGTTTAAGGCTGCCCAGGAACATTTAACTAATGAGCTGACTCGTTTGCGTACCGGTCGGGCTCATCCGGGCATGCTCGACGGTATAATGATCGAGGCGTACGGTACGCAAATGCCCTTAAATCAGGCTGCCGGGATAACGGTACCCGAAGCTCAGCTACTACAGATCACTCCATTTGATCCAAGTAACCTGCAGGCTATCGTGAACGCAATCAGGAACAACCAGAATTTAGGGTTAAACCCTAGTGATGACGGTCGAGTAGTGAGAGTTCAGATTCCACCTTTGACCGAGGAACGTCGCCGCGAACTAACGAAGCAAATTGGCGAGAAGGTCGAGGAGGCATTAGTAAGGATGCGCACGGCACGTCATGAGATTTTCAGGCAATTGGAAGATGCCAAAAAAGAGAAGCAAATTGGCGAAGACGATCTTCATCGGGCCGAAAAGGCCATTGACGAGAGCATGAATAATGTCCGAGCCCTGATTGATGCAGCCGCTAAAGTTAAAGAGACTGAACTCCTGTCCATTTAAATAGTGTCCGATATCCTGCTTTTTCACAGCTAACTAAGATATAATCAAGGATATATATGTCAATCCTCATTTTGATAGTAGGGGTACTACTGTTTATTGGCTTGGTTATTATCCATGAATTTGGTCACTTTTGGGTGGCTAAGCGAAATGGTGTAGAGCCTGAAGAGTTTGGTATTTTTTTTCCACCAGCTTTATATAAACGCAAGACTAAAAAAGGCTGGATTTTTTCAATCAACCTGCTTCCGCTAGGAGGATTCGTCAAACTTAAGGGCGAACATGACAGCGATACCGAGCCGGGTAGTTTCGGCGCCGCATCACTCCTGGCGAAATCCAAAATTATGCTTGCCGGGGTTTTTTTCAATCTGATTACGGCTGTCGTCCTATTAATAATCTTAGCTTGGATCGGCCTGCCGCAACTGGTGGGCGGTCAATTTAACGTTTCCGGCAATGCTAGCCACATATCGCGCCAAGAAGTGTTGGTAACTTCAATCCAATCGCATAGTCCCGCGGCTAGCATAGGTATTGCTAGCGAAGACCAGATTGTCGCTATCGGGCATCCCGGGGAGCTAAAACCAGTCAATACAATAACCGATTTGCAGCGTCTGACCCATGACTATTCTGGCCAGCAGGTTGACGTTGCATATAAGACCAACGGGCAAGAGGAGATAAAAAGTGTACGTCTTCTATCAGCCTCTGTAGTTAACGCCAGCCTCAAGACCAATAACCCTAAAGGATATTTTGGAGTTACTCTTGCATCACTTACGATGCGGCAATATAGCTGGTGGGCCGGACCCGTCGAAGCCGCTGGATTGACGCTCCAAGTTATTAAGTTGACATTCGTCGGCCTGGGCCATGCGCTTGTGGGTCTAGGTCAAATTATCGCTGGTCTGGTGACCGGCAACACCGCCGCCAGACAACATGGTCAAACGGTGGCTTCATCTCAGGTTGCCGGACCGATTGGAATCTTCGTTATTCTTAAGGACGGTAGCGTATTAGGGTACCAGTACATGCTGTTTATTATTGCGATTATTTCGCTAACACTAGCCATCATGAACATTTTGCCATTGCCAGCATTAGACGGCGGTCGACTTTGGTTGACCCTCCTCTTTAGGAGCTTTGGTAAAAAGCTATCGGCTTCGCTTGAAGAAACAATAAATGCTGTCGGCATGTTCATACTGTTAACCCTTATAGTACTAGTCTCCCTAGTGGATATTCATCGTTTCTTCTAGGTAAAGAACATGGAACAAAAAAAATCTTTATGGCAATCAGACTCCCGCCCCTGGGAAAAAATTCCTAAATGGTTGTTGCCAGTAGTTGTTATATTGCTAGTTGCGGCAATTTTCTTTATTAGCGAATACGCCGCCAGTTTAATACTCTCGTTTTACGCCCTATTCAGGGGTTGGAATACGGCTCAGGCCAACAACTGGCTCAATAACTCGGTTGTGGGTCAGTTTGCCTTTGTTTTGCTATTTGAGAGCTTTAACGTACTTTTGCTTTGGCTAATTCTGCGTCGTTACGGCAAGAAATTATCTTCAATCGGGCTTAAGAAAATTCGTTTGCGTGACGGAGGCTATGGATTAATGGCCTATCCGGCGTACCTGATCATTTATTTAATAGCAATCGGTCTGGTGACTCACTTTGTTCACGGCTTGAACCTCAACCAGGCTCAGAACATTGGTTTTAACTCAGTTCACGGTAACACTCAGCTGGTTCTGACTTTCATTAGTCTGGTAATCTTGCCGCCGATTGCCGAAGAGTTGTTATTCAGGGGACTTCTATTTGAAGGGCTAAAAAAGTCGATGCCGGTAGTTTACGCCGGACTACTAACTAGCCTAATATTTGCCGCGGCTCATTTGCCAGAGGGCGGGGGTGGCAGCCTATTCTGGGTTGGAGCCCTAGACATATTTAGCTTAAGTTTAGTGCTCGTTTATCTAAAGCAAAAAACCAAGAGCCTATGGCCGGGAATATTCCTTCATGCCATTAAGAATGCGATTGCTTTTATCTACCTGTTTGTGTTAACCAGCCGTTAGGTTAAACTAAGTAAAACCACGAGAGAAAGAGGAGCAAGGCAAATTATCATGCGCTTAAGCCAGAATATTACCAAAACACTCAAGAATGCTCCGGCTGACGAGCAGGCAATAAATGCCAAATTATTAATCCGAGCCGGTTTTATTCACAAGGAAATGGCAGGAGCCTACTCGTACTTGCCGTTAGGTTTGCAGGTTATTGAGAATATTAAGACAGTCGTACGTGAGGAGATGAACGCTCTAGGAGCTTCAGAATTATTAATGACCTCACTTCAGGCTAAAGATAGCTGGGTATTAAGTGGTCGCTGGAGTGACGATTTAGTCGACATTTGGTTTAAGAGTCAGCTTAAAAACGGAGCCGAAGTAGGTTTCGGCTGGAGTCACGAAGAACCGATCATGATGATGGCAAAGTCACTGGTTAAGAGTTACCGTGATTTACCGATTAGCGTTTATCAGTTCCAGACTAAGTTTAGGAACGAGCTAAGGGCTAAAAGTGGGGTCATGCGCGGTCGCGAATTTATTATGAAGGATATGTATGCTTTCTCGCGCAGCGCGGACGAACTTAGTGAATTTTATGAGCGGACCAAAGATGCCTACTTGCGGGTATATGACCGAATTGGCTTGGGAGACAATACGTTTGTAACCTTTGCTTCCGGAGGATCGTTTACTCAATTCAGCCATGAATTCCAAACCGTTACTGATAGCGGTGAGGATATTATTTATTTGGATCGTAGTAAACGGCTGGCTGTTAACGAGGAAGTGTATAACGACGAGATATTAGCTCAACTGGGTATGAAAAAAGACCATTTGGAAAAAGTCAAGGCCGCTGAGGTCGGCAATATCTTTAATTTTGGTCCTATTAAGGGCGAACAGATGGATGTTTATTTTAGCGATCAGTCGGGTCAACGACAACCAGTCTACCTGAGTTCTTATGGAATAGGTATCAGTCGACTGATGGGTGTAATTGCCGAGCACTTTAACGATCAGAACGGGTTGGTTTGGCCAGTCAATATTGCCCCGGCGAAGGTTTATTTGATAGCTATCGGCGATTCTAAGGTGGTCAGTGGCGCAGATAAGCTATATAACATATTGACAGCACGGGGGGTTGCGGTAATATATGATGACCGAGATGTTCGTCCCGGGGAAAAGTTCTCTGACGCGGACCTGATGGGAATTCCTTGGCGCGTTGTTGTCGGCGATCAGTTCATCGAAAACGGACTCTACGAAATTAAATCGAGATTGAATAATAAACTTCAGCAGCTAAACGAAAGTAATCTGATTAAGCTAGTTGAAGCTACAACTGCAAGAAGTAATCTGAATAATAAGGAAATCGGAAAGGACTAAGCCTATGGTCGTTAAGAAAACATTTCGCCTTACCAAAGAAGGTATTGACGAACTAAAACTAGAGCTTGAAGGATTGACCGCCGAACGCGCTGAAATCGCCGAAAGTATTCGTACTGCTCGTGAGTTCGGAGATCTCTCTGAGAATAGTGAGTACCAATCAGCTCGAGCCGCTCAAGAGCGTAATGAATCGCGCATCTCTGAGATTGAACATATCTTGCAAAACGTGGAGCTAATTAAAACGCCGCACAGTAGTGCTAAAGTTCAACTTGGCTCAAAGGTTAGCCTAAAGAGTGACGATGGAACAACTAAAGAATTTCAAATTGTCGGAACCGTTGAAGCGGATCCTTTAAATGGCAAAATCAGCGATGAATCGCCAATCGGCAAGGCCTTGATTGGCAAACAAGAGAAGGACGAAGTTGAAATCAAGACACCTCTCGAAAGTACCGTATATAAAGTTATAGGCATTTCCTAAATTTTAAAAACCAGAATAAAGCCCTAAAAAGTTATTTTATATACTATAATTCAGGTTAGCTAACTAATAGATAGAAATGGCACCATGGCAACTATTGCCGAACTGCGTAAGGAACGACTACGTAAACTAGATTCATTAAAGCAACTGGGTATTAATCCGTATCCAGCTCATGTTGAGCGCGACAATACGCTTAGAGATGTAACTGATCATTTTAGCGAGCTGGAAGGCACGATGGTCTCGGTAGCCGGGCGCATTATCACGCTGCGTAAGCTCGGTAAAATAGCCTTTGTAGTTATTAGTGATCAGAGCGGGAAAATTCAGCTATTACTTAGCGAGCAAACGCTTGAAGGACTGGATCCGAAAAATGAACAGCTTGGTTTTAGCGAACTATCCCTTCTAGATAGCGGTGATTTTGTAGCTGCCACCGGGAAAGTTATTAAGAGCCAGACAGGCGAGTTATCGATCCAGGTTAGTAAACTACGCTTACTAACCAAAAGCTTAAGACCTTTGCCGCTGAGTCGGGAAGGCTTCACTAATAAAGAAGAACGTCTCCGGCGTCGTTACGTGGATATGAACGTTAACCCGGATATCCGGGAACGATTTATACGACGTAGCCGTTTTTGGCAAGCTACGCGGGATTTTTTAAATGCCCATGACTTCGTAGAAATCAATGTCCCAGTGCTTGAGCACACTACAGGGGGTGCCGATGCTACGCCTTTTGTTACGCACATGAATGCCCTAGGGGAAGATTTCTATTTAAGGATTAGTCATGAATTGCCCCTTAAACGCTTACTAGGTGCCGGTTTCGAGAAAGTATATGACATTGGCCCGCGTTTTAGAAACGAAAATTATAGCGATGAACATTTACCTGAACATGTGGCTATGGAGTGGTACTGGGCGTTCGCGGACTGGCGCGACGGCATGAAATTGCAGACCGAGATGTTTAGACAAATAGCCCTTAAGACGTTCGGTACGCTAAAGTTTAATATTGGGAAATTCAGCGTAAACCTAGAAGATGAATGGGAAGAGTGGGATTATGCTCAAACGATTGCCAAATATTATGATGGCTTGGATATTTTTAATACCAGTTTGGACCAAATCAAGGGACTTTTGAGCAAACATCACTTGGAAGTTGCCGATAGCGATAATCTTGCCCGAGGCATAGATAAACTTTGGAAAAATATTCGCTCAACCGTAGCGGGTCCGATTTGGTTAGTTGATACGCCGACTTTCATTAGTCCGCTAGCCAAAACAAACCCTGACCGACCGAACACTACCCAGCGCTTTCAGGCGGTTATTGCCGGTAGCGAGGTCAGTAACGGTTTTTCGGAACTTAATGATCCAATTGAGCAATACAATCGTTTTCTCGAACAACAGAAAATGAGAGCCAGTGGTGATGATGAAGCAATGATGATGGACATTGATTTTGTAGAAATGCTGGAATATGGTATGCCACCGGCTTGCGGCTTGGGCTTTAGCGAACGCGTGTTCTGGCTGCTTGAAGGCGTAACAGCGCGCGAGGGAGTACCTTTTCCGAATTTACGCCGTGAAGTCGACCCTAATACAAGAGCACTTTACCCAGAAGCTAATCTGTAGTTTAAAAATGGTTAGCGTAGACGACGAATTGTTTCAGAAACTTACCATCCAGGCTCTAGATAGTCTTCCTGGGGAACATGCTAAAAATATTGCCAATGTTGCAATAATTTATGCCGATTATCCGGATAGTGAGCAGCGAGAAAGACTAAAACTACGCGACGACCAGACATTATTTGGTTTATATGAGGGGATTCCATTGCCTTTCCGCCAAGGTCAAACCAGAGTGCTGCCGGATAAGATAACAATTTTTAAGGGCCCGCTGTCCAACGCCAGTGCAAATATAAACCAACTTCAGGAAAATATCCGCCATACGTTATGGCATGAAATAGGGCATTATTACGGGCTTGACCATGATAAGATTCGCGAGCTGGAAAGCTGAGAAAACGCCAAGAATCGCTAATAGAGACACTTACGTAAAGATTATTAGCAGGCTATAGTTAGTCAGGAAAATAAATATGCGAGCAGTTATCTTTGATTTTGACGGAACCATCGCCGATAGCTTTACGGCCGTTATAGATATTGCATATAAATTGACGAAGAATGAACAACTGGCAGATATTAACCACGTACACAATCTACGCAGTAAGCATAATGGCCTGAGAGAAGCTATTAGGCTGCTTGATCTACCGCAGTGGAGAGGAGCGTGGCTGTTAAAGAAGGGCCGGAAAATGATGGCCCAGGATATTAATGGCATACCAATGTTTGCGGGCATGGACCAGGCAATTTCCAGACTACGAAACGCAAAGCTTGAATTGTTTATTGTCACGAGTAACAGCACAAATAACGTTGAGCGTTTTCTATCTGCTCAGGGAATTCTAGATAACTTTAAAGCAGTTTATGGCGGTGCCGGAATGTTTAGTAAACAGCGCCTGATTAAGAAGGCAATGAAGCTTAATCGACTTAGTCCGAATACGGCAATATATGTTGGTGATGAGGTAAGGGACATAGAAGCCGCCAGAGAGTTAAAGATGCCTGTGGTGGCTGTAACTTGGGGCTACAATACCGAACAGCTATTACTACAACACCGGCCAAATGTAGTAGCTAGAGAACCGAAACAACTTGCCGATGTGATTATTGGTTGGGGTAGTGGAGGGTATTAATTTCACCTCAAGGCTTCGATTTGCCCCACGTCCTAGACGATCCTGCCGGGAAGTTACGGAAATTTAGGATAACCCAAAACTTTAGTTCTACCTGCTACAATTAGGAATAACATGGCAATAACCAGAAGTAAGCCCTACAAAATCGGCCAGTCGGAGCCGTATAAGGTATCGCGTAGCAAAATCGAGCTATTCATGCAGTGCCCGCGTTGTTTTTGGCTGGATGCTAGGCTAAGGATAGTTCGACCTTCCAGCCCGCCCTTTACGATTAATAAAGCTATCGATGAGCTGTTCAAGCGGGAGTTTGATACTTACCGCGCAAAAGGTAAAGCGCATCCCCTAATGGAGCAATTTTCAGTCGATGCCGTGCCGATGCAGCATGATAAATTAAATACTTGGCGGCAGAATTTTACCGGAGTTTCAGCAATACATGAGCCTACCAACTTTTGGGTGTTTGGAGCTATTGACGATCTGTGGGTAGATTCTAAAGGTCAGGCCATTGTCGTTGACTATAAAGCTACCGCCAAAGAGCAGGGAGTGTCTATTGATAGCGCCTGGCAGATAAGTTACAAACGCCAACTGGAAGTTTACCAGTGGCTGTTAAGACAAAATGGTCTTACGGTCTCAGACGAGGGCTACTTTGTCTACACTAACGCGGTTGTTGCGGCTGATGGCTTTTATGACAAAGTGGACTTTGTAACCAAGTTAATTCCCTATGTAGGCAACGATGCCTGGGTAGAGCCGACATTAATCAGAATGAAGGCCTGTTTAGATAGTGACGAGATGCCGC
Source organism: Candidatus Saccharimonadota bacterium (assembly GCA_027340655.1). Classification (GTDB taxonomy): domain Bacteria; phylum Patescibacteriota; class Saccharimonadia; order Saccharimonadales; family UBA4665; genus JAJZWH01. The sequence goes on along the minus strand of DAHWQR010000016.1, from coordinate 471 downwards.
CAGTTGGTACTGCAGCAATGGGAGGGGTTTGCGAATTCTGTCAATACGCCCGGTCTAGAACCGAGCTGACTTTAACTGCGCTGGAGCCTTCCTTAAAGCGACCTAAGAGCGAATCTAGCAGAAAGGTGAAAAGCAAATGATAGATATTAACTTCGTTCGCGAAAATCCCGAGCTAGTGGCTAAAGGTTCAATGCAAAAGGGCGTAAAAGTAGATATTGATAAGCTACTTAAACTTGATCAGCAGCGTCGTGATTTACTAAATCAAATTGACGCCATTAGACAAGAACGTAATCAGGTTGCGCAAGCGGCATCCGGAAAGAAACCAGAGGCTGAACAGCTGGCTAAGGGCCAGCAACTGAAGAACCAGCTTGCCCAACTGGAGAACGAATTTAAAACTGTAGACAAAGATTATTTGGAGCTTTTGCGGACAGTACCAAACATGCCGCTAGAAGACGTTCCGGTTGGCAGTAG
>DAHWQR010000012.1 GCA_027340655.1 Candidatus Saccharimonadota bacterium | reverse complement strand
TATCTTTTCTCCTCTAAAAAGTATCGGCTTAATTATTATCGACGAGGAGCATGAACCGGCCTATAAACAGCAACAGGCGCCATATTACGTCACAGCTAGGGTTGCCGGTCATTTAAGGGAGCTGCACCAATCAAAATTAATCTTGGGCTCGGCGACACCGTTAGTGACGGACTACTATTTGGCCCAAACCAGAAATAAACCAATCATTCGACTGAATAAACTCGCTAAGCAAAGCCTGGCTTCAGACTTAAATACGGTTGTCATTGATTGCAAGGATCGAACGCTCTTTGCGCGTTCTGCAAACTTCTCTACCCCTTTAATCGATGCGGTCTCGGCGGCTCTTTCGGCTGGCGAACAAAGTCTGCTGTATCTAAACCGTCGCGGAACAGCTAGGGCAGTAATCTGCGCTAACTGCGGGTGGCAAGCACGATGCCCGCGCTGTGACTTGCCGCTTACCTATCACGGTGACAGTCATAGTTTGCGCTGCCATGTCTGTAACTATTCAACCAGTGCACCAACCATCTGCCCCGACTGCAAACAGGCCGAAGTGAAGTATCTAAGTATTGGCACCAAAGCCGTGGTAACAGAGGCGGAGCAACTTTTTCCGGGGGCACGAATAATGCGTTTCGATAGCGACCAGGCTAAAGCTGAACGCCTAGAGCAGCGCTATGCCGAAATTAGAGATGGTGGCGCAGATATTATAGTTGGCACCCAGCTTTTAGCTAAGGGTTTGGACCTGCCACGTTTAAGTGTTGTCGGCATCATGTTAGCAGACACCGCGCTACAACTACCCGACTTTAGCGTTAATGAGCGAGCCTTCCAACTAATTAGTCAGGTAATCGGTAGAGTGGGCCGTGGACACCGCAGGGGGACGGCGGTTATTCAGACCTACCAGCCAAATGCTGAAGCAATAGTTGCTGCCACTACAGGTAACTGGAACCAATTTTACACTTTAGAGCTAAGCGAACGCCAGACCTTCGGTTACCCACCATTTAAACATCTGCTCAAATTGACCATTTCTAGAAGCAGCCCTAAAAGCGCCGAGACAGCAGCCGAGAATTTAGTTTTAAAATTAAAGTCTTACGGCGTCAGTATTGAAGGCCCGGCAGCGGCTTTTCATGAAAAACAGGGCAACAAGTATCGCTGGCAAATCGTAGTTAAATCCGATCAAAGGAGTAAGTTAGTAGAAATAATCCGCTCGCTGCCCAGTGGTTGGAGTTCGGATATCGACCCATCCGACTTAATTTAGCCAGCACTTAACAGCAATAAGCTATTACCTGTACAATAACCTATATCAAACCATGGCCCTAACCAAAGACGATATTATTACCCTACCTAATCCACACCTCCGCGAAAAATCCAGGCGGGTTGGCTATATTAACCTTGAGATTAGGCGGGTAGTCGAAGATATGATTAGCGCTACGCTAAGCTGGGACGACTCCCGTGAACATGAAGTCGGTGTTGCCTTAGCGGCCATTCAAATCGACCAACCTTACCGGATAGTGGTAGTTAGAAATGACTTCGACAACAAAAAAGATAGAACCTTCGGCGTATTTATTAACCCCGAGATTACCAAACTTGAGGGCGAATTAAGCGAAGATTACGAAGGCTGTTTGAGTGTTCCGGACATCTACGGAAAGGTTAAGCGCTATTCGAAAGTACGCGTTAAGGCCACCTCTCTTGATGGTCAACCACTTAGAATTACGGCTGACGGGTTTTTGGCGCGTATTTTCCAACATGAAATCGACCACCTCAACGGAATGATGTTCGTTGACCATATCAAAGATGATCCAGAGGCATTCTATCGACTAGAAACAGATGGTAAGTTAAAGGCACTCGATTATGCAAGCATCAAAGAAGATCTTGTTCTTTGGCAATGAGCGCTTAGCTACAGGAGTTGGAACTAACACTCCTATTATTAAAGCGCTAGTATCAAACGGCTACGACGTGATGGCGATTGTTACCACTCCACTGCGCTCTAATCCCTCACGTAAAATGCGTGAATCTGAAATTAATCTGGTTGCAAACGAGCTGGGCATCCCCTTGCTACAACTCGAGAAACTTAAGCCAGCAGTTGAGCAACTAAAGCAATTCGGGGCAGTTGTTGGGGTGCTCGCTTCGTTCGGTAAAATGGTGCCGGATGAAGTAATTAGACTGTTTCCTCTTGGAATCGTTAATATCCACCCTTCTCTGCTGCCTTTGCACCGTGGACCTACGCCCATCGAGTCTACAATTTTAGCTGGAGACAAGAAAACGGGTGTTAGCTTAATGAAACTGGTTAGTGAAATGGATGCCGGCCCGTTATACGATCAAGTGGAACTACTGCTACAGGGAAACGAATCCAAACAAGAGCTAGCAGACCGTCTCGGCGAATTAGGGGCAAAACGATTAGTTGCTGTCTTACCGCAAATACTTAGCGGCAAGCTACAGCCATTAGCACAAACAGGCCCTGTAAGCTACGACAAGCGCCTAGAATCGGCTTCTGGCACACTGGACCTAAATCTACCCGCAATTAGTTTAGAACGCGCCATTCGGGCGTATTATGGCTGGCCTCGAAGCCGAACCGTATTTAAAGGTCAGCCGATAATTATTACCAAAGCTCATGTTTCGGCGGATAGCGATAATAAACCCGGTCAATTTAAAGAGTTAAATGGCTCTCTAGTACTCACTACAGTCAAAGATAATCTAGTTATAGACCGCTTAATTCCTGCCGGATCAAAGGAAATGAGTTCGCAAGACTATCTACGCGGACTAAAAGCCTAAAAATAACCTTAGCTATTAAACACTAGGGGTATACGGTGGAAGGGTTTGCCCGTCATCGCTAGGCATCGGCTGCGAGGGAGCCGGTGGCATAAAGTTACCTGGCACTGACTGATCCGAGCTGGGGCTAACATAAGTTTGTGCCGGTTGCTGAACCTGATTACTCTGAGCGGCCTGTAAAATTTGTGGCGCGGATTGTCTGACCTCCTCCTTGAGCTTGGCATATTCGTCTTCGACAATCTGTTTATAGTTCGGGAAATTGGTCTCCAGCCAGTGGAAAGCACCGGCATCATCTTTAGCTTCAAAGTATTTCTCAAATTCATCAAGCTGCTCGTTGCTCATCTGGTCAGCGAGACGCATACCAACCCGCATTTCAAGCGTTTCATAGATGTGGCTCAACAACGCCCGTTTTTCTTCGTCTGGCAGATTACCGAGTCCTAATTCTACTAACAAGTTTTGGTCAAGCTTGATTGCCATAACTTTGCTCCAACTCGTTCAATAAATAAATTGTACCAGAATAGACGTCTTTGCGCTGCCTTTTAAAGGTGTCGCTGTTGAACAACGCGCGTAAATACTTCCAAGCGATCACCGATCATTAGATCCAAACGCGACGGAGTGGACAAACTAAGACCACACATTTCACCGCTGTTAATTTCTTTAACATCCGTCGGACCACGCTTTAGGTTAGTCAGTTCAACTTCCATCAACAGCTCTTTGTCGCGCTTAACCCTGGCTAGCGAAGGCAAACTAAGCTTGCCCTTAATAACTTCCCCGCCGCAGATAACGCTGCTCTTTGTAGTGTTAAATATCCCGCGCACCACTAGAGTCCCGATGTCCGTCTCCACCACTTGGGGCAGCAAGAGTTTCTCTAGCTCAGCCTTGACGTCGTCAATTAGCTCATAGATTACGCTGTAGAGGTGAAGCTCAATCCGGTCGCGTACCGCTTGCTGGCGAATAACTGACGGCGCAATCACGTTAAAGCCGTAAATCCTCGCTCCGGTAGTTTTCGAAAGCCGAAGGTCATTGTCGGTAATCGGTCCGATGCCCGAACTGACAACCTTAACAGCAACCTCTTCGGTATCGAGAGCTTTAAAGCTATCTAACACCGAAGCCAAGGAACCTTGAACATCGGCTTTTACAATGACGTTTAGCTGGCTTAAATCGTGGGAGCGGTTAATGAGCTTAATTAGCTCATTGCTAGATATTCCACGGCTAGAGGTAGTCTGTCGATCGCCAGCGGCGACTTCAGATAGATTACGAGCCTCGCGCTCATTTTCCACAGCCTCAAACTCATCACCGAATTCCGGCAGCGCCTTAAAACCGGTAATCGTTACGGGCGTAGAGGGACCGGCCTGACTGAGTGGCTTACCGTCGGGCGTTTCCAGATTCCTAACCTTGGCATAAGTTGCTCCGGCAACCACGAACTGACCTGGCTTAAGAATTCCGGCTTCAATTAACGCCGTAGCAACCGGACCACGGCCGACTTCTACGTGCGCTTCAATAATTAATCCCCGGGCAGGAACGTCGATATCTGCTTTAAGATCTTCTACGTCCGCTACTAAAAGCAGCATATCCAGCAGCTGGTCTATGCCCTCTTTGGTCTTAGCGGATACCGGCTGCACAACCGTTTCTCCGCCCCATTCTTCAACTAAAATATTCTGTTCGGATAATTGCTGCTTAATGCGGTTCGGGTCAGCCCCTTCTTTGTCTATCTTAGTAATGGCCACGATAATCTTAACGCCGGCATTTTTAGCATAGCGAATAGCTTCTATAGTCTGCGGTTTAACGCCGTCATCGGCGGCCACAACTAGAATTACAATATCTGTCAGTTGCGCCCCATGTTCCCTAATAGCCGCAAAGGCTTCGTGTCCGGGGGTGTCTAGAAAGGTAATCGGCCGGCCATTATGCTCAACCTGGTATGCCGAAATATGCTGGGTAATGCCCCCGGCTTCTTTAGCGGCAACGCTAGAACCCCGGATAGCATCCAGCAGTGATGTCTTGCCGTGATCAACGTGACCCATGACCGCTACAACCGGAGGGCGAGGCGCGGCTTTAGCGCTAGCTTTGGGTTTTTCGCGGTGCAAGGCTACCGCTTCACGCGCGCCTTCCTTAAGTTCAATGTCCAGTCCTAGCTCTTGGGTAATAATCTGAGCCGTATCGAAATCGATACTCTCATTAACTGTCGCCATTACCCCGTTCTTCATGAGCTCAGTAATCAGCTTGGTAACTGGAATCATTAACCTTTCGGCGAGAGCGCCGACGGTGATTGTGTCTTCAATTTCGATTGTGGTGACCACTTTAGGACGCTCCTTTCTGCCGAATCGGCCTATCAACTCACATTACTACTTCTTCTTGTCCGTTTTAGCTTTCTTGGCGGTAGTTTGCTTCAGAGATAGCGCAATCTTGGGGTTATCGGTATCTATATCCAGCACCTTAAACTGTTTCTTCTCGTTAAGCACAAACAGTTTTTCCGGATCGACACTTTCGTCATCGCTCATT
>DAHWQR010000032.1 GCA_027340655.1 Candidatus Saccharimonadota bacterium | reverse complement strand
TTGCGGTACGGCTTAATCGCTTCAATGACCGGACTGACGTCTATATAGCTGTCGCTCTCCGGCACCCGGTAATAGCGCACATAATTAACCCCGCGCTGACGCAGTTGTTGGGCTCCATGGCTGCCAAGGACAATAATATCTGTTGTTTTCGGGTCGTAATCTTTAAGTACGGTCTCAATGAGGCGCAGGTCGATATCCCCGGACAGTCCGGCCTCCGCGGAGATGACCACATAAACATCCTTAGCATCGTGCTTGTCGCCGCGTTCGGTTAAGCGTGATTCAGGGTCAATTCTAAGCGCCGCATACTTGCTCCAGAGCAAATTAAAGAATTCTTTGCTCATTTCGACTTTGTTTTTAATTTTCGCAATCTGAGTGGTAGCCAGTGACTCAAATACTCCGGTCAAATCTTCAACCGTCTCAATTTGCTCGCTGTCTTTTAAAATCGCATTAGGCCGGCGCATTGTCGCCTCCCACCGCTTCCGCCGTTTGAACCGGCTTGGCGCTATGTTTCTTCAGCAACTGTTCCTCAAGCCGGTCAAAATCTTTATCGTCCTTAGCTTCATGAGCCAGTTGTTTGGCGGACTCTTTTAGTCCGGCAATATCTAAGTCATAAGCGGCATTGCCAAGCAGCACTGTCTCTAGGACCAATTGCTGCTCAGCTAAGCTGTACAGTTCCTCGGGTGTCTGCTTAAGTACTTCGTATATCTGCTGCCCGAGCTTTAAATCGATAGCCGACTCTTTGGACAGGTTCGAGCCGAAGTGCGAAAATTCCGCCGCCCGGTTATAGGCTGCAACCTTCTGAAATAGAGTGCCGGATAAACGTTTCTGGCGGACCGTCTGAGCCTGGCCACCGACACGCGATACTGAAAGTCCGGCGTTAACCGCCGGCCGGACACCGCTTCTAAAAGTATTGAGATCAAAAATTATCTGGCCGTCGGTAATCGACATGATCGAGGTAGAAAGATAGGAAGTAATGTCGTCATTGGGCGTCATTACTACCGGCAAGGCCGTGAGTGTCTTCTGGGTGTCTGCCAGCTTGCCGGCTCGCTCGAGCAAGCTTGAGTGGGCGTAAAACATGTCGCCGGGATAGGAATCACGTCCGGGATCTACTTCCTGGAACAGCGAAAGCTGGCGGTAAGCCTCGGCATGAGAGGATAGATCGTCATATATAACGATGACGTCGTGTCCCTCGCTCCATAACTCTTCGGCAATAGCGCAGGCTGAATAAGGCGCCAGATAGGATTGGGTCAGCGAGTCAAAAATGTCGGCGATCACGACAATCGTGTGATCCATGGCACCGGAGGTTTCCAGGCTCGACAAGAGCATCTCAATATCTACTTTGCGTTTGCCGACCATTGCGTAAATCACGATTCGATCTGTTCCTGATTGATTAGCGCTAAGCTGACTTAAGAAAGTGCTTTTACCGGACTTACTGTCGCCAAGAATTGCAATACGCTGACCAAGGACAATCGGAAAGAACATATCGACTGCCGGAACGCCACTAGCCAGCTGCTCGTTTAGCATACTGCGGGCCATAATTCCCGGCGCCTGATTAAAGATGCCGCTGGTTTTAGAGGTATGCAGGCTACCCTTAGAGTCCACCGGGTTACCCATCGGATTTACGACCCGCCCAATCAACTCCTTGCCAACCGGGATCTGTAATAGATCGTTCTCGACCACCGCTAGTGTGCCCGGCGCAATCTTCTCAGAATCTATGTTAAACAAAATAACCCGGTCGCCGTAAGCTTCACGGACCAATCCCCTTTGACCGTCCTCGAAGAGTACTTGCGCGCCCAAGCGAACGCCTTTTAAGCCTTTAACCTCAACGATAAAACCGTTAGTAGAGGATACTTCTCCGCTTAATCCGTCCTGCTCAATCAGCTTTTGGAATTTCTGGTTATCAAACATCGGCAATCATTTCGTTTAGTTTTGGCTGAGCAACCAGCAATTCCCGGCGCAGTGAAAAGTCAAAGATCCGACTGCCGATCATTACTACCATTCCTCCGAGCAAAGACTGGTTATAACTAAAGTCGATTAACGAGTAATCATTGAGGTTTTGTCTGATCCAAGACGTAAGTAGTCTTTTGATTGCACCGTTCGGCACCGCCGCAAGAATAATCTTTAGCTGTAAGGCTTTTATATATACGGCTTCCAGCTCACTAATGAGGTGGTCCAGTTCTTCTAAGTTGAGCGGGTGATGCTCCATGGCCTGGCTCAGCATCTCAGACGCGCCGCGGCTTAAATCCGGACCGCTTTTCGAGCCGGCCCGCTTACTGACATGTTGCCTTATATGTCCATGACGAATAAAGTCCTGGTAGTCTTTTAGCTCCTCGATAACGCTTCTTAGGTCTTCGCCTGAAATAATATCTTCGCTTAAAATCACTTTCATGAGTTAACCGCCTGTTTAAACTCGTCTTTATGCTGCTCCAGCGTCTTAAGCAAGTAGTCCGACTGAGCTCCTAAATCGACCTCGTGCCCCATGGCTTCGAGCAAAAAAGCCATAATACTGTCGGACAGTTTGTGGTCGATTTGATCAATCAGACGCTGCCGCTCAGCGGCAATATCCTGATCCAGCTTAGCTCTCAGCTGGGCTTGGTAAGCAGCGGTCTGTTCTTTAGCTCCAGCAATTTCTCCTTCGGCCTTAGCAAGAGAATCCTTCAGCAGTTGGTTGTAGGCGCTCTGTTCGCGGCTCAAAATGTCAGCAGCCAGCTTATTGACCACCTGGTTAATTTTATCGGCGGTGACACTCAGTTCACGGCTGAGGTGCTCAACCGAACCATCCAGCAGCCGGCGATACTTTTCCTGAGCCTCGAGGGTCAGTTTATCTCTTACCTCTTTGGACAATGGCTGCTCGGCAGGATGGGCCGGATGGTTTACTTTGGCATCCGGATGCGGCCGGAAATGGGCATAGCCATGACGCAAGGCGGTAGCCGCCACCGCCCCGATGATAAAAACGTCAAAGTAGAGAAAAATTTGTAGAAATAAGTTCATCCCGCCCCGCTAGCTTAATCTTGTTAATATCATAAAAATGGCAAACAACGCAACTGCAATAATCGCGATGACCAGTGCCGAGAGCTGCATCACATTGCGGTAAATCGCGGTTTGAGCCATTGGATTGCGGCCTACCGAAATTATACTGCCGCGAATTAGAGAGTAAACAATGCTGACAACCACAATCAGGGTAATTACAAAGATTACTCCGGAAATAATAATCGGCAAAGTCTTAACTTGCTTGCCGGCAATTGCATTAACAAGATTTTGAATCGCGGTTGGGATTAAGGTTTTGGTTGGCTGTTTGGTGTAATAACCAACGTTAACTAATACCGCAACATCGCCAATATTTATCGTCTGTTTTCCATTAGAGGTGTTGATCGTCTCTTTGCTGGCCGTAGCATTTGGAAAATTACCTTGAGCCGAACCAATCACTTCTGCATTATTAGTTGCCAACATGCCCACACCGTTGATTGGCGAAGCGGTTATTTCCTCGCCGGTCGAGATCGCCCCATTAAGGTCGCTTACTAAAACCTCGTTAATGCCGCCCGTAGCTACCTGTACCTGGTTAGCACCGCTACTTAGAGAAACCTGGGCGCTGTTGCTGGATATTACTACGCCGACTAACGCCCGCGAATTAGATGTGTTGGCAGCTACCACGTTATTCTGGGTGTTTGATGCTAAGCTGACGATTGAGCCGATGTTTAGATTCTGGGTCGAATCGAAGCCTTCGGTAATCAACGGTGAGGCCGAGGCCGAAGAGGTGGCGATAGCTAACAAAGCAACCAACCCGAAAATTAGGATAATTTGTTTAAGCCAGCGGTGTTTGATGGAACTTTGCGGCATGCTATTTATTTTTGCCCACACTACAGAAGTTATTATAGCAAAAAGCTAAAGCTTTGCTCAGGCTCAAATTGCCTGGCTTAATCTTTGGTGGTGCGCGGGGCGGGAATCGAACCCGCACGCCCTTACGGGCAACAGATTTTAAGTCTGTCTCGGCTACCTATTACGACACCCGCGCATAATCTTTGGAGACGCCGACCAGAATTGAACTGGCATAAAAG
>DAHWQR010000023.1 GCA_027340655.1 Candidatus Saccharimonadota bacterium | reverse complement strand
TTTTTCAGCCCAACCCGAATCGGCTATATTTTTGGCGGTGGCTGCAGTTTCGCCGGTGCCAACTATTATATTAGAGTTAGCGTTGTCTTGCGCACGAGGGACTGCATAGGTCGACGACGGAGGAAAGCTTGAACCAGTAACTGCGCCATTACCCAATGTAGAGCTGGGGGATGTCGTAGATGATGAACCAGTAACTGCGCCATTACTAAATGTATGGCTTGGGGATAAGCTCTGGGCATGCGAAGCGGAAGCCGCTACGCTCGAAGATTTATCATCCAAAACAAACTTAATAGCACCGTTAATATGTCCTAGGTCAGTATAGGTGTGCCCACCGATAGTAACGCTATCAATTGCGCCCTTCCCATCGCTAAGCCCATTACCGTTAAATTGTATCCCTGCAGAATTGTTTGTAATTTTATTGAGTACGGCTGGATTTGAGATATTGGTATGCAACGTGTCCATTGCATAGTTCCAAGGCAAGGTATTAGCAGCTACGGGTTTTACATCTGCAGCAATCTGCTGATTCAACGCTTTTTCTTGGCGAATATCGTTTTGTTGGCCAAGTTTCTTGATGTCAGCGTTCATTTGAGAAGAAGATGGATAGCCACTGCTGGACCCTGCAATTGCAGAATGAGCAGAGTCTTGTGCGGTTGCGTTAGACAGATCCTGTTCTATTCCAACCTGTTTGATGTCAGCGTTCATTTGAGAGGCGGGAGGTAGGTTAGTGTTAATTATTGGTTGAGGGGTAGCGGAGCTGGGCGAGATGGCAGCACCTTGAGATGCGCCATTCTTGTTACCTCTAAATATTTTCAAAAACCCGAATGACCCGTTATTGTTGCCCTCAGTAGGATTCATTTTTCACCTTTTTTTAATGATTTTTATTCAGATTTAATCTGATTAAAATTATACGTATTCAGGTAAATAAAACAATAGATGCTATAATCCGCCAGCTTTATTAAGTTCAAATAGATATTTTTCGAGACCGCCAAACTGATTAACGTCTATAAGTTTTCCTTCGTTTAATACATATATCTTATCCATCAAGCTAAGAAGGGGGATCCTGTGAGTAACTAGTAAGACAGTTTTGCCATTAATTAACTCCCCAATCGATTTTTGAATGTATATTTCAGACTGGGTGTCTAGAGCTGAAGTAGGCTCATCCAAACAAATAATCTGCGCATTCTTTACGAGAGCTCTGGCTATAGATATTCTCTGCTTCTGACCACCACTTAGGCTTGAGCCGCCCTCTCCAACAATAGATTGGTCTTTAAGTGGCAACTTAGAAATAAATTCTTCAATATTCGCGGCCCTTGAAGCCCAAGCTAGTTCATCTGGCGATAGCTCTCTGTCAATATCTCCATCCTTAATATTATTTTCAATGGTATCTGCAAATAGTTGAGGGAATTGACTTACCCAAGCAATATTCTTCCTTAGATCATGCAAACTAATAGATTGAATATCTTTTCCGTCAATTAAGACTCGCCCAGCAGTCGGTTCTAGATACAAATCAAGCAATCTAAGTAGAGTACTTTTTCCGGCACCACTGGGACCAATAATTCCGATCTTCTCGCCGGGCATGATTGTCATATTGATTTGATCTAAGATAACTTTATCGTTATAGGCATAGGTAACATTTTGGAAATCAATTCTGCCGATACTCCTGCCAATCCTAACATCCTGTTGTTGGTACTCGATATTCTCGTGATCCGTAAGTACCTCATAGATTCGTCTGACGTTGACCAGCTTTTGACGACGCACCGTAACTTGTTCGGTAATGTTCTGGATTGGTGCTATTAAATAGCCCATATAGGTCATAAATAGCAGTAGATCACCTAGGGAAAACTGGTGCTTTAAGGCTTCGCTGCCTCCCAGATATATGACCAGTGAGGTTCCGAAAATTACTACCAGACCATTAGAGAAATTAAAGATATCACTCCAAATGATGGCTTTCTTGGTTACATCATATGTCTTTTGCCAGACATCCTTTAATCTATCAACCTGTCTTTCTTGCAGAGTAAAGGCTTGCACTGTCTCGGTGTTATCGATTGATTCGGTGATCAGGGACGACATCTTACTCTGAAGAGTAACTAGCAGCTTTCCAAACTTAGACATCATTGGGCCGAATTTTTTAACAGACAGTATTAGGAAGGGAATCATCACAAGGGTAATCACAGCAAGGGGAGCATTAATCTTGAGCATAATTATTAATACTCCAATGATCAAAATGATTGACTCCGAGATTACCGATACCGAGTTCAGAGTCAGGTCGGACAGGCTAGTCGTTACGTCATTTTGTCGGTAAATATAGTCGCCTTTGGCAAGTCTACCTTCGTGGTAGAGTGGCAGGTGCAAAATATGCCTAAAGGACTCTTCCTTAACACTTTTATTCAAGCTAAAGCTAATCTTATTTAGAACATAGTCCTTAAAAACGCCGAAGACCGACCCCACTAAAAAGATAGCTAAAGTCATCAGCGATATAAAAATGATTAGTTTACTAGTCCCGGTATACGGCTTCAATATTCCGGGAGCCGGGATGGTTCCAAAAACTGAGTCAGCTAGAATCTTTAGAGGTACTGGTTTGAGCAGGGCAATGCCGTCAGCTATAACATTAAAAAATGTCATGATGATTATGCCCGGAATAGCTTGCTTATAGTACTTCTTAAGCCAATCTTTAAATTCGGTAGTCTTATGGTATCTACCGTTATTAACCAGCCACTTATTGACCTCTTCTTGGACCATTTGGACCGGCCAACCGGCCCTCTCCAGACTGTAGGCAATATAGTCTATTGGTATGCCTTTCGACACCCCCTCTTCTATTGCTTTTTGAATTTTATCGTCTAGCACTGTTAATTATCATATAACAAAACGCTTATAGTTATTTATCATCCCAAGACTTAACGACGGCGGCCTAATTTAAGTGGATAACAAAACGCACAAAGAAAACCTCATAAACCACCTAGAAGCTAGCCTAAAATCTAGAACCCCAATGCGCATATAATAACTTCATGGGCCTATATAATTTCGCGTATTTTCAGGTAGGAGCAAAAGCGATAGTTAGAAAAGGCAACAAAATACTTCTTCTAATAACACCTAGCGGTCTCTATGATTTTCCCGGCGGCCGCATGGACGAATCGGAAGTAGAACTTGACCTAAAGGAGGTCCTGACTAGAGAAATTCGCGAGGAACTAGGCGAAAGTTTCGAATGTGAGCTTGGCGAAGTTATATTTGTTTCAAAGAGGCATTACGCAAAAAATAATCAAGACTACCGGGTCTTAGTTATCTACTTTGACGCTCAGTTTAAAGCAGGAAAAGTAGCTCTTTCCGAAGAGCATTCTAGGAGCATCTGGGTGGAACCCGGTAGCATTCTCTCTAGTCCCGAAAAATTCATTTCAGCCGACGAGTATAAGCAGTTTAGAGATTACTACCATTCAAAATTATGAGTCGCTTGTTAGTGGAATGTGGACCATAAAACGCATTGATGAATATTTGCGGTCTGGTAACATTTATAGTATGCCTAATTTCGAGCAGGAGTACATTCCCTACGAAGCAACTGCTAGGCATATAGTGCATAGCGACGAAACGCTCGAACCATTTCTGCGGGCACTAATACCCGGAGTTACAAATTCGCAAATACAATTCATAACCGAACGTTTCGTAGAAGCCGTTCATGGCGGCATCACTATCGGCTTAGACATGAGCGAGGGGGACGACCCGCTGGACGTTATTTCCGCTTATCAACTCGGGGTTAAGGACGGATTAGACAAAAGAAATGAAGACTATTAAATGCTCTCTAAATTGAGTCTCTACATGCATAGCGAACCAGACTAATGTTTAATCGACAATTTTGTATCCTAATTCTGCCCGCTTTAATATAAGATATAGAGTTATGAGTTTTGTACCTATGAATAATAAGACTGTGCGCAAAAACCGTTCAATGCTGCGCACTAAACTGACCGCTAGCTGCGTCAGGCTAGTGGCCCATCTGACTCCATATGTCGAACCTGAGATGCTCGGACTAGCTGAAATTATTAAAGAAGGCGACGTCTGTATAGATGTCGGAGCGGCTGCAGGACTATATACTGTCGAATTATCAAAATTAGTCGGTCCTAAGGGTAGGGTACTGAGTATTGAACCGCTTATTTTCGCCCACCCGGCTTTGTCGCGTTTACTAGGTACCAAAAATCATTTAAATGTTTCTAACTTTAGTTTAGCTCTGGGGTCACAAAGCGGCACATCAATAATTAGTGTTCCCTTGGGGAAATTCGGCCCGATAACCGGACGTTCTTTCCTGGCCGGTGAAGCTAATGGACTAGGGTCGAATAGCGAATTTAGAAACCACAGGGAAGTCGAGGTCCATGTAGACACCCTAGATGAGTTTTGCGAACGAGAGCATATTAAAAAACTTAATTTCCTTAAAATTGACGTCGAAGGGGCAGAGAAGCAAGTCTTCCAAGGAGGCACTAAAACAATTGCCAAGTTTAAACCTTATATCTTGGTTGAAATTGAAGCCCGGCATTTGTCGCGCTTTCACAATAAACCGGAAGACGTAGTTGAATGGTTAAAAAAGCACGGTTACCGAATGTACATCTGGAATCAAGAATGGCAAGAAGCAAGCCGGGTTACCCCTCAAATTCGCAACTACCTTTTTAGGGCCGACTAACGGTCCGGCCGGGGCTGTCAACTCCAGCAAAGGCTGAATCTGAATAATTCTTTTGTTAGTCTGTTAATTTTGTGATATTATACAAGCATTGTAATTGATGAATCCGGGTTAGTAAGTTATTACTCGATTTCAACAACCGCAGTATAACTAAACAACTAACTAATAAAGGATTCTTTTTTTATGTCTTATCACTCATCAAATCACCCCCCACGCCGACAAGGCTCAGCTTCTCGTGGTATCAAAAAGGCTTACATTGACCCTGCTAAATTCGTGAATAGCGCTCAAGCTTCTGAAACCGAAGTCTACGTTGCTAAACACAGTTTCGAGGATTTTAATATTAACCCCCTGCTAAAGACCAATTTGCGCGCCAAGGGTTATGTCCAGCCGTCGCCCATTCAAGACCAGGCTATTCTTCCTGCGCTTGAAGGAAGGGACATAATTGGTGTCGCCGACACCGGGACTGGCAAGACGGCAGCCTTTGCTCTTCCTTTACTGCACAAAATTATGCTTAGTAATTCACGAGCCTTAGTTATTGCTCCAACCCGAGAGTTAGCTCAGCAGATTAACTCCGACATTGTTTCTTTTGCTCGAGGCAGCAACCTTCGCAGCGCCGTACTTATTGGCGGTGCAAGTATTGGCCAACAATTAAGAGACCTTAGGAATGCACCTCAAGTAGTAGTTGGTACTCCCGGCCGGATCAAGGATCATATGGACCGCGGCAGCATTAAGCTCGGCACATTTAGCATTGTAGTATTAGACGAAGTCGATCGCATGTTAGACATGGGTTTTTTGGTAAGCGTCAAAAATATCCTGCAGCAGCTAAACCCAATCCGTCAATCATTCTTCTTTTCGGCGACGCTAGATACTAGAGTCAAATCATTAATCGAAACCTTCTCAAAAGATCCGCTATCAATATTAGTTAAGACCAGCGACTCCAGCTCAAGCATTAATCAAAATGTAGTTCGATTCTCGCACCCCAGCGAAAAGATTTCTAAGCTGCACGATTTGCTAATTAGCAAGGAAGTAAGCAAGGTGATCATTTTTGACGACACTCAGCGTGGTGTTGAACGCCTATCTAACGAATTAATTGCCCGCGGCTTTAGCGCTGACTCAATTCATGGCGGAAAGAGCCAAGGACAACGCCAACGTTCACTAAGCAAGTTTAAGCACGACGAAGTCAAGATACTGGTAGCAACAGACGTAGCGGCGCGTGGAATTGACGTGCCAGACATTACGCACGTTATAAATTATTCCCAACCTAATAATTACTCTGACTATATTCACCGTATCGGACGAGCCGGAAGAGCCGGTAAGGTAGGATACGCTTTAACCTTCATTAATAGTTAGAGCCTAGCAATTGGAAGGCAATCATTATGGCAAACCATTTCATAAACGAAGCAGTGGCCAAAAGGTTACTTGAGGGCAGGGTACGTGAAAAGCTAATCGAGCTCGAGCGCAATCCAGCGCTAAACACCAAACCCTCTTCGTACAGTGCAAACTCGGCGGTTTATCCAAGTGGACAAATTCCGTTTGTCGAGAAACATATGGCCTACCTCATGGCTCACCCCAAGCTTGATCATGACCAATACATTGCAAACTTGCGTTTAATGCTAAAAACCCGCAACTAAAATGGCTAGGGCATAGACCTTATCCTTGCAAACTACCCGATTAAAGCAGAAGATATAGTTAGTAAATAGAGGCTAGGCATGAGTTTTTTGCTCTTTATCATAGTAATTCTAATACTTGTTTTAGTTCCAAGCAGTCTAAGAATTATTAAACAGTACGAGCTCGGAGTGGTTTTTAGACTGGGTAAAATTAGGAAAGATGTCAAACAGCCTGGTCTTTGCTTTATCATTCCCTTCATCGATAACCTCAAGAAAATTAGCTTGCGTATCATAACCCTTCCCGTTGATTCCCAGAAGGTTATAACTAAAGACAACGTCTCAATTGACGTAGCTGCTGTAGCTTATTACCAAGTAGCGGATGCTATTAGATCGGTTGTAGCAATTGAAAGCGTTGAGTCGGCAATCTACCAAATAGCACAAACCACTGTGCGGAACGTGATCGGACAAAATATGCTGGATGACATTCTTAGTCAGACCATAAAAATTAACCTGGCAATAAAATCAATCTTAGATGAAACTACCGAAAAGTGGGGGGTCCTAGTCAGTATGGTGGAGCTAAAAGACATTAAATTGCCGGAGAATATGCAGAGTGCGATGTCCGCAGCGGCTCAAGCCGAACGGGAGAAGCGAGCCAAGATCATCGCTGCTGAAGGAGAGCAACTTTCTGCAGCTGCTTTAGCAAAAGCAGCCGACGTAATATCCAAACACCCGATAGCACTGCAATTGCGCAATCTTCAAGTCCTAACTGAAATCTCATCCGACAAAAACAGCACCATTATATTCCCGGCTCAATTCATGGATACCGTGGCAAGCGTTAAGCAATTTATGAGCAAAGAGGTCAAGTAAAAACCCTTCCTCAGACATATATAGATAACTAATACTTTATTTAAACTATATTTTAATAAATTAGCGGGCACATTTCTGACTTTTTGGCTATACTAAAGATAATAAGCCGGTACCTACCGGATAAACATTGGCCGGTTGAAGTCTTGTTGCAGATAACGATTGCTCAAACATGGCAGCAAATGCAATAACTCCGGACCATCAAAAGGAGGAATCTTATGAATGACCGAAAAAAAGCTTTTTTAGTTATGGACGTTCAGCAGGGGATTATAAACAATCTTGGTGACCGAGCGGCAGAATACGTTCAGCGTGTTTCAAAAGCCGTAGACGTCGCCCGTCAATCAGGCATTCCGGTAATGTTCGTAGTTGTCCGTTTCCGCAAAGGCTACCCCGAATTAAGCCAGAACAATAAGATGTTTGGAGCCTTACGCGAGCGGTCATGGAACATGGACGAGACTAGCGATCTGACTAAACCGGTAATCGAACCGCGAGATGACGAACTGGTAATTGCTAAAAAACGGGTCAGCGCTTTTGCCGGCAGCGATTTAGAGATGATCTTAAATGCCCAGGGAATTACGGAGTTGATTCTGTGCGGCGTTTCCACTAGCGGTGTTGTCTTGAGCACGCTGCGCTATGCGGCCGACAAAGACTATATGCTGAGTGTACTATCAGACTGTAGCTCTGACCAAGATGAAGAAGTCCACCGAGTTCTAACAGAAAAAGTTTTCCCTCGACAAGCCGAAGTTTTAACTCTCGATCAATGGAGTGAAAAATTAAATAGTTCCAAAACCGATGCTAAGTAACGTCTTACGCCACGCCGATCGACAGAGTCCAAAATATAAGTGGATTGCCCTGAGCAATACCACGCTCGGGATGCTTATGGCGGCATTGAACGCCACCAGCCTGATCATTGCTCTGCCGGTTATTTTCCGGGGAATCCATATTAACCCGCTTAGTCCGGACAGTTTTACTTATTTGCTTTGGATCTTACTTGGCTACATGCTGGTTACGGCGGTTCTAGTTGTCACTTTAGGACGACTAGGCGATATGTTTGGGCGGGTTAAGATGTATAATCTCGGGTTCATTGTCTTTACGCTTGGAGCCTTAGCTGCAGCCCTAACCTGGAGCCATGGGTCTGCCGGAGCGCTGGAATTAATAATTTTCCGAATGGTTCAGGCAGTAGGCGGAGCTTTGCTGATGGCTAATTCGGCAGCTATCCTAACTGATGCATTCCCAGAGAACCAACGCGGTATGGCGCTTGGCATTAATCAGATATCGGCCATGGGTGGCTCCTTTATTGGAATATTAGTTGGCGGTTTTCTAGCTCAGTTTTCTTGGCGCTGGGTATTCTTATTTAATGTCCCGATCGGCATCATTGGCATCATCTGGTCTTACGTGGCCCTAAAAGAAATAGACATCTTTCATCCAGCGAAAATTGATTGGTTCGGAAACATAACCTTCGCCACCGGCTTAGCAATGTTGCTCATTGGCATAACATACGGCATCAAACCTTATGGCGCATCGGCAATGGGCTGGGGAGATCCAATGGTCATAACCCTGATTGCTGCAGGAATACTGGTTTTGGCGTTATTTGGTTTCGTTGAGCGCAAGGTCCAACAGCCGATGTTTAATCTTTCATTATTTAAAATTCGGGCTTTTACAGCCGGCAATATTGCCGGACTGCTGGCTGCAGTAGGTAGAGGCGGGCTACAGTTCATGCTAATCATGTGGCTCCAGGGAATCTGGCTGCCTCTTCATGGATATAGTTTTGCCCAAACCCCCCTATGGGCTGGCATTTATATGCTGCCGACGACTGCCGGCTTCCTCATCGCTGGCCCGCTGTCTGGAATACTATCCGATAAATTTGGAGCCCGTCCTTTTGCTACCGGCGGCATGCTGTTAGCGGCCCTGAGTTTTGGCCTAATGATGCTATTGCCTGTGAATTTCCCGTACTGGGCCTTTGCTATAATCTTGCTCATTAACGGCTTGGCCTTTGGCATGTTCTCTTCTCCAAACACGGCCGGCATCATGAATTCGGTAGCCGCTAGGTTCCGCGGTGTGGCCTCCGGGATGCGTGCAACTTTTCAGAACGTCGGTATGCCTTTATCGATCGGCGTCTTTTTTACGTTAATGATTATCGGTCTTTCAGCCAGCGTACCTGGAAGTCTATACCGGGCCTTGACTTTAAATGGTGTCTCCGCAGGCATTGCTACCCATTTGTCCCATTTGCCGGCGGTGAGTTATTTATTTGCGGCCTTCTTAGGTTACAATCCGTTAAAGACACTGCTTGGACCTAGCGTTCTAAGCAAGCTCAAACCGAGCGCTGCAACACACCTCACCTCAAAGGAGTATTTCCCGCAAATCATTGGACAGCCGTTTAAGCATGGGCTGGTTATTGTGCTCAGTTTTGCAATTGGCGCTTGCCTGATTGCCGCCGTAGCTTCTTGGATGAGAGGCGGCAAATACATCCACGAAGAAACATTAGCCGACTCGCAGGCAAACTAGGTTTAACCCTTATAGCAGCTACCAGTTCCGGCGGAGTTAATGCTCGAACCAAGCTTTTGAATGTCACCCATAAGGTTAGAAGTGGTTAGTGCGTAGCCAATGAATGGCTTATTTTTGCTCTGGGCAAAGATAATTCCCGCAACATGACCATCAGCCTTTAGGAGTGGTCCGCCTGAACTTCCGTTTGTAATATTTACCGACAGCTCATAACTTGGCCAAGTGATACTGCCTAAGCCATAGATGTTAGAACCGACCACCGGGTAATTATTCAATACCCGTCCCGGCGAGATCCGATAAATGCTTTTTGGAAAACCCGCAGCGTAAACCGTCTGGTTAATACTAAGCGGACTGGCCGAGAAAATTAACGGTTCAACCTTTAAGCCGCGGATATAAAGTAAGGCAATGTCCTGGTTTGGATCAAACAGTACCGGAGTGCTTACATATCCCTGGCTTCCAAGCTTAACTACCGGATGCCTTATGCCGGCAATCACGTGAGCGTTAGTGGCAACTAAATCCTTGCTGACTACAAAACCCGAACCATCAACAATCCCGCCGCAGCCAAAACTGGTTACCCGCACCACTCTAGAGCTGTCATTTCTGACCGCTTGGGGTACACCACTCGGTAATTGAGCTATACCAATAGAAGAATTAGGAGCCAGTTTATCGAAAACTTGAAGTGGATAGTTGGGATTAACATAGCGAGCAAACTCTTCAAAAACCGTTGGCGCGGCAGGAAGTAACAAGTTTAGTTTTTTGACTATAAACGAGTTGTTGGCACTGTTACTCAGCCACCCAAAGGGAAGTGACCCAATTCCAGCAGCCAGTAGCCAGACTACTAAGAGAGCTGAACTTAAACTAAGCGTAAGGCCGACTAATGATTCGGCTCTATGCCAGTCGAGATGATGCTTGAGTTTTGCGTGCATCCGCCTCCCAAGCCGATAACCCCATATTGCTGCAAGCACCGCCGCCGCCAGAACTAAGTTGCCGTTAATAACCGCAAGAACACTGTTGTCGCCAATCGAGTAAATGTGCGGCAGTAGCCACCCAAACGCGAAAAGTGCCACAAAGAAACTGGCAAAGCAAAAGAATAAGCTAACAACTCCGATCTTAATCCCGTAGTAGAAGGCGCTCGCTAAGGCTATAATTATTAACCCGTCAATCCAGTTAAAGCCAAACATAGCACTAGCATTATCTCACTTATGCTTAGCGAAAGGTATTGTTAGAGATAGAAGCCTAGTACAGCGACCTAAGGAATTCTCGAGTCACGATGCTCAGCCGCAAAATGTTTTTCTTGTTCAGATAGATCTGCCTCTTTGACTGGGCGAACCAGTGTCCAATGCCTACCGACAGGACAGTACTGAAACCTGTAAAACCCCAAACGAATCGATTTAAAAGAACCTCCGGGAATCCATACAGTAGTAAAAAGATGACCTTTAAGACAACGAACTATAGTAGAGTTGCCGAATCCATAGCCGCGGCGTCGACCAATAACGGTAGTGGCAACAAAAATAGCAACTACCGTTATGAGAATAACTACACCAAGAAATGAAGATGCGCTATGCACATAAACATTGTACTACTTAACGTGTCTGGCCTTAATTTCTCAAACTCTAGCTAACGAAAGGTCTAAGCTTGCGTAAAGCAGAAATCTCAAGCCCGCTTAAGTATGTTACGGGGCACCCTAGCAGACTGCCCAAAAGCTTAAAGCCACTGGTCTTATCTGAATCAAGTGATCTAAAAACGTCGTCATACGATTTATGGCCGTCACTATTAAAAAGTTTCTGTTTGTTAGCTAGAGCTGGGAAAAATATATGGTACCTAAAACTCAGTACCAACATTTCGTCGCGCGACAAATCGGCATTCTGGATTGCCGTTTCTATTAAATCCCGCAATATTAGGTGCCCCATAAAGGGCTCGATTCCTGAAGGCGATTCAATTACTTCAGCTAATTCACGGCTACCCCATTTTTCTACTGGCTCCTCCAATGAACTGACTTCGCGGGTGCAAGATACAATCAGGTCGTTAATTTCAGTCTCTGGTTTTTCTAAAATCTGAGAAATCTCATTTACTGACGGAAGGTAATGATGCTTTTCATAAAATTCGTTCCTTGCAGCTAAGACAATGTCAAATTCGTTCTGGACATCAGTAGGGATTTTAAAATCCCGTCCATTCTTGGCGTGCGAACGCTGACTTCTTTGTCTAAGCCACCAAGTCGCATAAGTAGAAAACTTATAGCCCTTTGAGACATTGAACTTTTTAATGGCTTCTCCTAGAGCCATGTTACCTTCTTGAATATAGTCCTGCTGCTCTGAACTAGCTGAATTTGGCTTACGAAACTTGGAAGCAGCAGCATTAACAACTAACTTTAAATTAGAGAGATATATCTTGTTAAACGCAATAGTGGCATCTATGAGATCGCCCTCAAACTTTTTGGGCACTCTTCGATCGGTTAATTTAGAGAATATTTCAACCCCGCGGTCAAGCGCTCCAAACAACCTCGCTTCGTCTTCTTTAGTTAGCAAAGGATACTTGCTAATCTGCCGCATGTACTGGGTCAGCGAATTTTGATCGTACATAACGGGCTGGGTATTACGCCGATAAGCAAGAATCGCTTTTTGAACTTGCTCAGTGTCTTGATATATCGAAATAAAGTCATCTATTACCCGGACACGATTTGCGTAGGACGGTCTAGCTCGTTCCTTGAACATTGGATCATTTGGAATATTGGCTGGCGAGAGACTATTTACCTCAACTTCTGGCAGCTGGCTGGCAGGCTCAGGTGGATTTACGAAATCTATTTGAATAACTTCAGCTACTACTTGATTTGAGAGCTCACGGGGCAAGAGACGAGCGGAAAATGCCAATGACTCGTTTAATAATCGACCATTCTCAATGCTAGTCTCGTTACTCATAGTATATGTATAATAACATGTTTTACTTATCTTGCCTAATGCCAGGGTCCGAAAAATGTAACAATTATTTATATTTCTGCAACATATTTGCAAATATCTTGATTTGCCCGTTATCATAGGATAATGTCTAAAACCAAAGCTACTAAGTGGACTCTTGCAATTCTGGCGCTGCTTGCGGTGAGCGGCGTAATTATTTCTCTTCTTTTAAGTAACGCTCAAAAGGTTACAAATTCATCTTCGCAGCTCAGCATAGTTGCCGGTGAAGACTTTTGGGGCAGTTTGGTCTCGCAGTTAGGCGGCTCGAAGACTAAGGTGACATCTATCGTAACTGACCCCAATGCCGATCCGCACGAATATGAGAGCAATGCAACTGATGCCCGGGATTTCGCCAGTGCTAATTTAGTAATTCTAAACGGCGCCGGTTATGACAGCTGGGGAGATAAACTGCTGAGTGCTGCGCCAAATCCAAAGCAAATGGTTTTAAACGTGGCTTCTTTATTAGGAAAGAAGAACGGCGACAACCCGCACTTCTGGTATAGTCCGAGCTACGTTAACCGTGTGATATATAAGATGGAGCAGGATTTAATAAGCCTGGCCCCTAGCGACAGTAGCTATTTCAAATCGCAATACAATATTCTTCAATCCAAACTCGCTTTATACCAAGACCGAATCAATGCTATTAAGAAACAGTTTGCAGGTGTTAAAGTTGCGGCCACTGAAGACATTTTTGTCTATATGTCTCAGGCAATTGGCTTAAATCTAATTTCGCCGCCGGCATTTATGGAGGCTGTCGCCGAGGGCAATGATCCGCCAGCCAATAGCGTAGTACAGTTTCAGCAACAACTGGAGAGCGGTCAAGTTAAGCTCCTAGTGTATAACACCCAGACCATAACTCCTTTGACTGACAGTATCAAAAAATTAGCCATCGCGCAGCATATTCCGATCGTTGGCGTTAGCGAGACGATCGAACCGCCAAATCTGAGTTTCCAGGATTGGATGAATAACATACTCACCAACATCCAAAATGCATTAGCGCAATCAACTAATACTACAAAACAATAGCTATAATAGAGGAATAGATGACCGATTTAGTTAAAGCCGAAAAATTAAGCGCCGGGTATAACAATAAAGCAATCTGGCATGATGCGACTTTTAGTATTGAACCTGGCGAATTTGTCGGCCTGCTAGGAGCTAACGGGGCCGGCAAAACGACGCTATTTCGCTTGCTGCTAGGACTAGAGAAACCGCTGTCCGGCAATTTAGAAATATTAGGCGAAGCACCGAAGCGTGGAAACCCAAAAATTAGCTACATTCCACAGCGCAGAATTATTGATTCGGAAACTAGAATCCAGGCGCTTGAGTATGTACGCTTAGGGACTTTTGGCAATAAGTGGGGCTTTGCTTTTGGCGCGACTGCGCATCATGAGCGGAAAGCAGCTATCGATATCTTAAAATTAGTTGACGCTACCGATCTTGCTTACCGCCCGTTAAGCGAATTATCCGGAGGGGAGCAGCAGCGTATCTTCCTAGCCCAAGCGCTAGTTGGTAAACCAGACTTATTACTGCTCGATGAGCCCCTGGCTAACTTAGATATACGTCGCGAGGTACAGTTGGTATCAATTATTAACCGTATTGCTAGAGCCGAAAAACTCTCAGTTATTTTAATCGCCCATGACATCAACCCGCTTCTGCCGGTAGTTGACCGAATTATCTATATCGCCAACGGCAAGGTTGCGGCTGGAAAGCCGAGCGAAATTGTCACTAATCAGAAACTGTCAGAGCTTTATGATGCCCCTATAGAAGTATTGCGAGATAGCCGGGGCCGGCTGGCAGTACTTGGAACCGAGGAGGCGATACACCATGAATAGGTTTGCCGTGTTATCTAGCGGCTTTAGTCTAAACTTGTGGACTGATCTGCACACGATGTGGCAATACGCATTCATGCAGCACGCCTTTGAAGCGGGCAGTGTAGTTGCGATAGTTGCTGGAATTGTCGGTTATTTTGTAGTTATCCGCAGGCTGGCTTTTGCCGCCCACGCGCTTTCGCACGCCGGATTCGCAGGCGCTGCGGGTGCCGTACTAATAAATATTAACCCCCTGTTTGGTTTACTTATTTTTACCGGCGGCGGTGGTTTAGCAATGGCCGCTTTAGGTAAAAAAGCCGCCAGCAGGGACGTTCAGATCGGTAACGTACTGGCCTTTATGCTAGGCCTCGGCGTACTCTTCATTAGCCTTTACAAAGGTTATGCAACCGAAGCTTACTCGTTACTGTTTGGAGAAATTCTTGGCATTAGTTCTGGCGACGTAACCCTGACTTGGATTGCTGCCTTAGTCATAATTAGTGCCGTTGCCGTACTCTACCGAAGGCTGTTATTCACTTCGCTCGATGAAGACGTCGCTGAAGCACGTGGCATTTCAATGCTTGGAATGAACATTATTTTTATGCTGTTAATATCGCTGGCCCTATCAATTTCGGTTCAGGTGGTCGGAGTACTATTAATTTTTGCACTGCTAGTTACTCCGGCCTCAATTGCCCAACGTCTAACTCAGCACCCACTGCAAGGAATTGGCGTATCGGTGGCTGTAGCCTTAGCTGCCACCTGGATTGGTTTGTTCACGTCCTATTACGTGCCTTATCCGGTCAGTTTCTTTATCGTAAGCGTCGTTTTTGCCGCATATCTCATCGTACGCTTAGTGCAATATCTGCAGCATAACAGCAAAGTACAGCCGGCCAGCGATCAGGCTTGAGCCTACTCAATCTGTAAATCACGACGATCGAAAACGATTGCGCCAATTAGAATACCAGCTAAGCCAATTAGACTAATTAGCGTAAACGTTCGCCAGTTAGGATTAGCCGCCGGCACTAAAGAAACATAGTGCAATAGCGAGGTGTCGCTGAATCCTTTACTCAATTTAAGCGCCGATGAAATAATGTCTATCGTAAAAGACCAGCCGATTAGCGCATACATTACAATACTTAAAACTTTAGGCACTAACCCGTACACCATCACCCCTATACCTAGTAATAGCATTAGAGGGCCAAGAATATTTAAGCCGCCCAGGACTAGGGTTAGAAAACTGACGCTTATTCCTTGTGCGGCAGCCAAAGCCCAAATCACGACATTGGTAATAAAGGTGATTGTTACAGCTGCACCAAGCACTAGCGCCAGACGCGCATAGAGCCAGTAGCCACGGCTAAGCGTTCCGCTAATCAGGTTGTCCAGCCGGCCACTGGTTTCTTCGTCTCGTAATGCACTTAGATAATTTGCCGTCATAATCAAAAGCAGTGTTATCGTAAAAAAACCGGCGGCGCTAAGATAAGCAATTTCAATCCGAGAATCAGGGTTTCCGGTCAGGTTAGAAAAAGTTTTAATTAACCTTCCTTTACTGCCACTACTACCCAAGGTCTTCGCAACAGTCTTGTCAATTGAAGCGATCAAAGTAGCAAAGGCTACACCGCCAAGCAACCAGCCAAACAAAACATTGCGCAGCAAGCGGAAGTTTAGTCCCAGCTGAGAATTGAGTAAACCAAATTTCGGTTTGGCGCTGTCCTTATCTGCTATCAAGCTTTGACCCAAATCCCGCTTCGATGAAAGCAAAATAGCACTGACTAAACATACTCCCGCAAACAATACTATCGGCAAGAACCAGATCGGCTGAGCATAATAAAAAGGACGTAATTTATCGATCCAACCAAAAGGCGTCAAATTCTTGAGCCAAATTAAACCATTAATAATGTTTGCAACCGCCCTGACAGCAAAAAACACGATGATAAGAGCAGCGGCATAAAGCATTGCACTGCGGCGGGTGGCCGCTAATTGAGAGGTAATAGCGCCGATTGCCAACCCAATAATCCCTCCGGCCAATATGCATAGCGCAAAGTAGAGACTACCGCCCAAGGTAAGCCTAAAAGCACCCTTAGAGCTGAGTAGCGCGAGCGTCAGTCCAAAAACTAAAAAACTGCTAACAAAGACGCCGAAAATACCTAGAACAGATTTTAATGTTGCTTGGCCGGAACTAAACGGTCCGCTAAGCAGCAATTCCCAGCGACCATTTTCTTCTTGTCCGCGTAGCATTTTAGTAGTGATGGTCATGGCCCAGATTGCGGCAACCAGAACTAGTATAGGCATGATCCGGTAAACCATATACCCGCTCGGGCTAACGATATTGGCTGTTTTATCTCCATAGAACAAACCTAGTGCAGCGTTATTAGCCAGCCCGTGAATAATCAATGCTCTTTGAGTTAGGTTCGGGAAAGCGGCAATTATGCCGCGTCCTTGAGCGTAACTTTCGGCAGTCGCAAATAATCCAAACAGCAGGCCGCCAAAAACGCTCCGACGAAACGTAAACCAAGAAATCGCACTCTTACTGCCTCGCAAATTTTTAAGACTTGAACTAGTCTGAGCGACACTGGGCGGCATCGTTATTTCGCTTCCGTTTGACGACCGTATAGAGCCAAGAACAACTCCTCAAGAGAAGGCTCTCGGCTAATTAAAGTTAATGGGTGCGCTTTAGCAAGCACGCTTAAGAGCTCATCTATTGGACCGTTAATCTGGCAAACTAAACTATTGCCATTAATCTCTACCTTGCTAACCCCATTGATGTGCTTAACTTCAGGAGGATGCTCCTTAAAGCTTGCCTCAATCGTTAATGAAGATAGGTGCCTCATCTGCTCAAGCGTTCCTAGCTCAACAAGCTTGCCTGATCTTAGCACTGCGATTCGGTCGCACAGAGCTTCCACTTCACCTAAAATATGTGACGACAAAAAAATAGTTTGTCCGCGGTTCTTAGCCTCAACCGCGGCTTCGCGAAAGGCCTGTTCCATCAGCGGATCCAGACCGCTAGTCGGCTCATCTAAAATTAATAGCTCAGCGCGAGAAGCTAAAGCGGCAATTAGGGCAATCTTCTGCTTATTGCCCTTGGAGTAGGTACGAACCTTACGGTTCGGGTCAAACTCAAAACGCTGAATAAGTTTCTTGCGGTACTTTAAATCTACTCGACCATGTACTTTAGACAGCAAGTGAAGTGTTTCAATGCCAGTTAGTGACGGCCAGAGATTAGCTTCTCCCGGCACGTAGGCAAGAGCAGTGTGGACAATGTCCTTCTGGGTTTGAGCGTCGTAGCCAAAGATCGAAACGCTACCGGAGGTCGGCTTAATCATTCCTAGCATTAATCGTATCGTGGTCGTTTTGCCAGAGCCGTTAGGTCCAAGATAGCCTAATATCTCGCCAGCTTTTACATCCAAAGATAGATTATCCAAGGCTGCTAGTCCGCCGTAGTGTTTACTCAGCCCTTTTATTTCAACCGCATCGTGATCCACTTTTTGCTTACCTCGCCGGAGCTAGCTTAATAATTTAACCGTAACTTAAAACAAACGAAGTATCAAGTTATCGAGGCGGCTTGTCGTAGCCTTACAAAGAGTTTAGTCTTTAATTCCCTTAAGGTGCATGATAGCTAACATGAAAGCGGCCTCGGTTAGACTAACATGTTGCTGGTCGGATAGTTTGAGCAGATCGACCATCGCATTAGTCATGTACTTTTTTAGTTCGGCGTTAACTTTCGTTTCGCTCCAATTCTCGCCATGCATGTTCTGAAGCCATTCCAGATAACTGACCACCACGCCGCCAGCATTGGCAATAATATCCGGCAGAATAATACTGCCCCTTTTCGTTAACCGCTCGTAGGCGGCTTCGTTAACCGGTCCGTTCGCCAATTCGACAATTATCTTAGATTTAACATTATCTACATTGCGCTCAGTAACTGCGTCACCTAGGGCGGCAAGTATTAAAACATCTACGTCAAGGCCAATCAGTTGGTCATTACTAATCTGTTTCGGACCGGCGTAGTCCTTAAAACGACCGCCATCAGCTTTAAATTTAACCAGCTCTTCGGCGCTTAATCCTTTTTCGTTATATATGGCGCTACCCGAATCGCTAGCCGCTACTAAAACGAGTTCCGGGTAATCATGGCTAGCTACTGAGGCAAAGAACGAGCCGACGTTTCCAAAGCCCTGTAAGGCATAAGTCAGCTTCTTCTTTTCTAGCCCTTGATGTTTAAGCAGTTCAATTAGAGCTATCAAGCCGCCGCGACCGGTCGCAGCATCGCGCCCTAAGCTGCCGCCTTTAGCCACGCTCTTTCCGGTAAAACTAGCTTTCGATGTATCTTCGGTAAGTACCGAGTACTCATCTACCATCCAGTCGATGATAGTAGAGTTAGTATTTACGTCCGGGGCGGGGATATCTTTATCCGGCCCGATATGATCTTTAAGGTGGCGCACATACTCGCGACTTAGCTGCTCGAGGGCGGCCGTATTTAGTTTGCGCGGGTCTACCACAACTCCGCCCTTTGCCCCGCCTAAAGGCAGATCCAGGGCCGCAGTTTTCATGGTCATTAATATCGCGAGGGCCCTTACTTCATCAAAATCTACTTCCGGGTGGAAGCGGATGCCGCCCTTGTACGGACCACGCTGGTTATTATGCTGCACCCTATAGGCCTGCAAACGCTGGCCTTCGCTTAGTACAATCTCAAACTGATGTTCTTTATTTATAGCTAGCAGTTGATCGATTTCGGTTTGGCTTAAGCCAAGCTTTTGAGCGGCACTTTTAACCAGGGCTTTTGCGGTATCTAACATTCAGCTTGCATTATATACGACACTCCGCAAGATTTACAATTCAAGTTCCCAAAGCATAATCAATAATTTTCGCATGCTATGATAAGACTGAATTTGTTCTAAGCAGAGGACTCACATGGTTTCTAATGAAGTGGCGGTTAAGGTTAAAAATCTGCGCAAAACATATGACGAAACAGTTGCCGTAGACGGCATAAGTTTCAAGGTTTACCGCGGTGAAATTTTTGGAATTCTCGGTCCGAACGGAGCAGGGAAAACCACGACTCTCGAGATGATTGAAACGCTGCGCAGTATAGATGGTGGCAGCGCCAGTATTGATGGAGTAGATGTCGCGACTAAGCCATACCAGATTCGCGGCATGATAGGGGTGCAGCCGCAATCGCCTGGCTTCCAGGATAAAACGAAACTAACCGAACTAATCCAAATGTTCGCTTCAGCTTATGGCGAAAAGGTAGATCCGCTAAACTTTCTCAATGAAGTCGGGCTAGGAGACAAAGCAAACTCGTACGTCGAACAACTTTCCGGCGGTCAAAAACAACGCTTTTCAATTGTTACCGCATTAGTGCACAACCCGAAGGTTTTTTTCTTAGACGAGCCGACTACCGGCCTTGATCCTCAAGCTCGCCGTAATCTCTGGGATTTAGTCGAGGAGACTCGTCGGCGGGGCATCAGCATTATCCTAACCACTCATTACATGGACGAAGCTGAAGCTCTTTGCGATAGGGTGGCAATTATGGATAACGGGAAGATAATCGCTATCGATACCCCCAAAAACCTGATTAAAGCTTTACTTAAGCGTGGCTTTAAAAAAACCCAACACGTCGAACAAGCTAATCTCGAAGATGTATTTCTGGATCTTACCGGCAAACGCTTAGGCGAGGGAACTGCAAGATGAAACTGGCTTTAATAATTTTAGCGTTGGCAATAATAATCTACCGTATCGGCTGGCGTCTATATAGAGCACGATCTAAGAACAGAAAGAACCACAAAAAGCTGGCGCCATGGCAAACTAAGTTGTATACCGTCTGGGTATTTTTTGTAATCAATCTCAAACGCGTATTCAGAGATCGCCTAGCTCTATTTTTTACTTTTCTTTTCCCATTAATTTTTCTCTTTGTCTTTGGCAGTCTGAGCAGTAATAACCAGATATCTTTAAGAATTGGATTAATTAATGATTCAGCTACGGCTTTTGCGAAGACCTACGTAGCCAATCTTCGGCATAACAAAATATTTAACATTAACCCAAGCGTGACTACCCTAGCGCAAGCCTACCAAAGCATGAGCCGCGGAGAAATTGATACGGCTGTAGAGTTACCGCCGAATTTCGGCACGCTAATCAACGGAATGCCTACCGGTCAGGCAATTATCCACTACACTGAAAATAACGATCAGGCCGAGCAAGCTCTGGCTTCAATAATGCAATCCCAGTTTAATGCCATTAACGCGCGCTACGTTAAAATTAGCCAACCCTTAAAAATAACCTCAGAAGTCTCTAACCAGCACAGTCTAACGGCATTCGACTATACTTTCACCGGACTGCTCGGTTTTTCGATACTTGGCGTTGGTATTTTTGGGCCAATGAACGTTTTTCCGGAACTCAAGAAAATGGGAATCTTAAGACGTTTGCACACAACTCCATTGCGGGTTTGGCAGTTCTTCTTGTCCAATATGCTCGGTCAAGCCGTAACCGGCTTACTGTCGCTAGGCGTCATGCTACTAATTGCGATCTCGGTTTACCATATTAAGATTGTCGGCAATCTTGCAGAACTATCATTGTTTTTGATCTTAGGCATTATCTTAATTCTAGGCATCGGTCTTGCACTTGGTGGTTGGGCTAAGAACGAGCGCCAGGTAGCCCCGCTTGGCAATATTATTGTTTTCCCAATGATGTTTCTGACCGGAGTCTTCTTTCCGCGCTTCTTAATGCCACAGTGGCTGCAGACGGTTACAAATTATGTGCCCCTAACACCGGTAATTGATGGCGCCAGGATGATTCTTACTGAAGGCAAAAGTATTTTTGACCTCGGGCCGCAACTCGCAGTAATGGGAATCTGGATGGTTATTATTTACGCCATAGCATTTAAAGTCTTTCGCTGGGAGTAGAATCCTAACTTACCGGGGCAAAGACTCGGTTATACAAGTGGCTCCTTTAGACTTGTATTGGCGCCGATTAGCCAGCGCTCGATCCTTTGCCCAATTCGAGACAGATATTGACTAATGTTCTTTGTCCCGAGGATCGCGAGTGCCAATAGTATAAATAACGGCCCACTGTTTAGGTCTGTCGCTAGACCGCTAAAAATACCACCAAAGTTCTGTCCAAAAACCCAAAAGGCCAGCGACAAGACAATGCCGGCCACTAGTGCGCTACGGCGCCAAAAACGATTAGCAAAGACAAGCAGGCCGATCGCCAGCTGCACCACAGACAATAGCCAGATTAACAAATAACCGGAATTGGTCGATCCCGTCGAGGAAGCGATAGTCATGCCCATTTCACTCACCATAGCTGTTTTAGAGCTGCCGTGGCTAAGACCGGTTATTGTTCGTGCTAGGTCGGCATCGGTCTGCCTAATCCAGCTCGGGCTATGCCTAGCGTTGATAGATATCATCTGCCCGACCGACGAAGCACTGTTCTGGCCCGGTAAGAGCTGTAAAACCGCTCCTCCAATCCATAAACCTGCCCAAATAAAAACCAACCATGCAGCAACCGAGGTTGATCTTTTTGTGTTAAACGATTTTGCTTTCGAGCGGGCAGGCAAGAGAGCTAAAGCAAGAATGCCGTATATGATTGCCGCTCCCGGAGCACCCATTAACAAAAGAGCATGGCCGCTAAAGATACCTGCGAAACCTTCGCCGAAGATCCAGACCAGTATCGACCAGACGACAGAGACTATTAACCCAATGCGTACCGAACGCTTATAAATAATCAAGCCACCGATTAGTAGTTGGATTATGGCAATTAGAGTGTCACTTACTGCCGGATGAAGCAGTATTATGCGCGTGCCAAAATGCACTAGAGCAGCCACGAATCCTGGCTGCCCCTGCGCCGTTGGCGCAATAATGTTATTTGCAAAAGCCGACGTAAACATTCGTGGCGCAAGCTGAAGTAGGGCATCTATTATCCAGAGTAGACCAAGCGAGAGCTGAACCAAGCGAGAGTTAATTTTTCCACCCCTAACTTTAAAATAAGCTTAAGCCTAATTATATATCAATGTAGAAAGCCAGAGCTTATGGCGTTATAATGACTGGCGTGAAGTTAAACTGGACTCTACCCAAGGTTTTCCCGTGGCTGTTAGTAATCGCTGGCATAATTGGGCTGTTTGCATCCTTCACGCTGTCCTACGACACCTTAGCAATTCATTCCAACCCAAACTACATACCATCATGCAACCTTAATCCGGTTATTAGTTGTGGTGACGTGATCACTTTTAAAGGCGACTCTATTTTTGGCCTGCCTTATCCGTTCTATGGCATAGCCGCATTCGCAGTAGTGCTAACTATCGGCGTAGGCATGCTTGCTAATGCAAAGTTTAGTAAGTGGTTTTGGCTTAGCTATCAGACTTTTCTTACTTTAGGCTTAGCAGGGGCCTACTATCTTCTGCTGAAAAGTATTTATCAAATTCACGCTTTGTGCCCGTACTGCCTGACCATTGACGTAGTGACCACTACTCTCTTCTGGTACTCGACGCTCCTTAATGCCGATAAAGGTCTCATTGACAAACGGCTACCTAGCAACCGCTGGTACAAGCTAATCCGAAAACATCATCTGGATATTCTAATCCTGGCTTTTGTTATTTTGGCAGCGGCCATTATTAAGCACTTCTGGTACTACTACGGCAAACACTTGTTCTAACAAACTCTGTAAAAATACCCCCTAAGCAGTTAACTGTGACCTAACTCACATTTTGTACTTGATTTTTAAATATTGCCGCGCCTATACTACTGACCATCTATGAGAAAAGATAAGGACTGGGTAGCCGGAGCGCGTTTAAGGTTTGGCGATAGACTCACGCCTAATCCTGAAGTTCAAGAAATGTCTCAAGAAAACATCATATTTGCGATATGCCATGATTTGATAGATGCCGACGTCCAGATACTCGATTTACGTCGTGGCATAACAATGGCTACTATTTTTGAAGTTAAAGCTCCCTCCAGGCGTACGGCTCGAGAAGAAGCCCGTCTGACTATAGAAAGAACAACTGCGCCATATTCAGGGCGTTTAACCTTGAGCAAACTAAGTGTCGTACCGAAAGATGAGGTCTTTAGTATGATGCTTGAAACCAGGCCCAATACCTGGCCTGAAATTAGCAGAAGACTGCCCGAGGAAAGAAGAATCAATAATCAGGAGATATTCGCCGAGCATCCGCCAGAGGAAGAGCCAGAAATAATACCAGACGATCAGCCTCTGGCCGAGATTATCCCATTGTTTTCGAAGCTTAATACAGCTAGAATGTCCCACCCGTCATATATGACTCCAAAACAGTCAGCCAAAGTAGTTACACTTTTCTCAATTCTCCGCCAAGACCGCCCCTAATTGCCTTAAATCGGCAATAATTTCTTTAGCGTGATCGCTAGGGCTAACCTTGGCGTATTTCTTAGCAATTAATCCGTCTGGAGTAATAATAAAAGTGTTCCGCTCCGTGCCTAAAAATGACTTCCCCATAAACTGGCGCGGTTTCCAGGAATCGTAAGCGGCAATAGTTTCATGATCGGGGTCAGATAATAAAGTAAAGTTTAAATGATGCTTATCGGCGAATTTCTTATGCGAGGCGACTGAATCCTTACTGACTCCTACAACATCGACGTTTCCGAGAGCCGCAATCTCCTCTCTTTGATCACGGAAAGAACAAGCTTCAGCGGTACAGCCCGGAGTGTCATCTTTGGGATAAAAATACAGTACCAGCCAGTGGCCCTTATAATCTTCAAGCGAATGCCAATCGCCATTTTGATCCTGGAGTTTGAAATTTGCTGCTTTGTTTGCCATACACTTAAATTATATACCTGCGACCGAACAATTAGGTATAATGTAGCTATTAAGAAAAAACAAATGCGCAAAGTTATCTCCAGGTTTTCGCAATGGATCTCGCACTCAGCGAGTTCGCCATTTGCTTTCTTCTTAGCTTCTGTCGGCGTACTAGTTTGGTTGGTCAGCGGTCCGTT
Source organism: Candidatus Saccharimonadota bacterium (assembly GCA_027340655.1). Lineage (GTDB taxonomy): Bacteria > Patescibacteriota > Saccharimonadia > Saccharimonadales > UBA4665 > JAJZWH01. The sequence continues at coordinate 8,233 of DAHWQR010000023.1, read as the reverse complement.
TTTTAACTACTCAAACACCTGGTTAGTGACGATTGCCACGATAACCGACGTCATCATTTTTCTCATGGTCTTCTCTCTACAAAACCAACAGAACAGAGACAGCAAAGCAATCCAGCTTAAACTTAACGAACTTATTGCCGCCGACCAGCGAGCTAGAGATTCATTCATTGGCCTTGAGGAAATGACCGATGACGAGATTGAAGAGTTGGATATGCAATTTCAGAAACTGATCAGCGAGCTAGAGACAAACCCCGGCCCAACTGCCTTGCACAAACTGCACCGCACGATTAAGGAAGAGAAAGCTAAACTCCCCAACTTATATCGAAAAGCCGAAAACTTGGTCGATCGTATTATTAAAGGCTAAACCTTTCAGTCTAAATAGCGCCTAAAACTATCTAAGGCTGCAGGTTTCGGCGCGTACTGTCTTAGCTTATTTATGTAATATTACTAACAAGAACAACTGACTTAGAAGATTATACTAATAGATGAATTAATATTTTCTAATCAGGTGGACATTAAATGTATCGGCATCATAAGAACGGTCTAAACACATGGGCAAAAACAAGTTACTTGATTAATAGAACAGAGCCTGTGGGGCAATTAGAATGATTATTTTAGCCTGCCTTATTCCAGAAGAGCAGGGTGATGTAACAGCACATTTTACTCGCTGGCCGCTTCATATAACGCTCGTTCCCTGGTTTGAGATCAGCGGCGAAAAGCTTCCCAAATTTCTAACAGGCCTAGAGTCAATAGCCCATAATTATCGCCCGATTAGGTTAAATCAAGCTGGTAGCGCCAATTTTGGAGCCGGAAAAACTAAAGTAACTCTGATTCGACCGACGTCAGAAATAATTAGCTTGCACCAAGATCTACTGCAAGCAATCGTCGACAGCAACGCCCTGCTACTTAGCGAGAAGCATACCGGTTCAGACTTCCGGCCGCATATCACCCAACGCGCTGATCGAAGTGTGCCTGAGGATAAGGTTATAACTAGCAATAAGCTCTATTTAGTAGCCAAAGAGTATCCTAATCAGCGCCAGATTGTACATTCTATAGCATTTAGCAAAGCCAGAACTCAGGCTTGAAAGTTGCGGCGCAGCGTTAGCTTGCGCCAAGTGTAATGAGCCAGTGCGGCAACAAAAGTAACACTTATAAAACCAATTAAAGCCACGTCGCCAGGACCTGTATTGGTTAACTGTCCAGAGGTTTGGCTGGTAGAAGAAGTTGGATTCGATGCTTGACTTGTCGACGTAGACGGAACGCTACTGGCAGTCTGCTTAGGCAGGGCCGCCTTAGTCTTTGAGGAAGACGAAGATTGAGGCTTTGAAACTGTGGGCGAAGAACCGGTATTAACTAGACTATAGATTCCATAGCTCAGACCGCCCAAAATTAATATAACTAGGATAGCTGCTGAGGCGACCCTTTTCGCAGCCCAACGCATAGGTACGCTTGAATCGCTATTTGTTTCAAGATTATTAGGCTGCGCCATAGTTTACCCCTCGAAGTTTTTAAAACTCAAATACTATTATTACGATAGTATGTATTTGGTATTTTGTCTAGTATCAACAGAGGTAGTATAGACTTTTGCGTGTTATTAGTGTATAATATACTATTGTTCGCTAAAGTTACGGCGGTAAAAGACCGAGCGAGCTAATGCGGACGCAACTGCAAGTGCTCTTAAAGATAGTCTTTGAGCAAAGCATGACACAAGATAATTACGAAACGAGCCCAAATTTTATCTCCGGTTTAGTCTCTAAAGCTGCCGGTGTTTTGCCGTTAGTGGATGGAGCTCAATTGCCAGGAGGAGGCACCCGCATTGTCGACGGATATAGCTCATTTTATCCCGTACCTATTGGCGACTCCGGTGAACTTGTTTTAATCGACGGCGGTATCGACAAGCATGCTAAAAAATTAGAACGCTTTATTAAGCAGCGCGAGCTTGGCCTTGGCGCCATTAAAGCGGTGCTATTAACGCACGCCCACCGAGATCATATAGGCGCTCCTCATTCTTTACTGAATAGAGGCGCCGATATTAAAGTTTTTGTAAGCGCGGCAGATGGTGAAGTTTTACAAGGACAAAGAAGGGGTGAAGGAAAGTTGCAAATACTAACTGACAGAATTCCCGGTTTAGATGCCGCAATTCCAGGAATCGAACCAGAAATTATTGAAGACGGCGAGACAATTTCATTTGGTGATCAATTAAAGATTAAAGCTTTGGCCGTTCCCGGTCACACCAGGGGCAGCATGGGGTTCAAGATTAGCGGCAGTTCTGACGGATCAAACGTCCTCTACATCGGCGATGCGCTCGACTTGACTACAAATGGGGCAAAAAACGCAGCTTGGTTGCTCAGCGGAGACACCAAAACCAGCGAACAATCAATAATCGATCTCACTTACCGCATGATACGCGAAGGAGACGAAATTGATTCGGTTATTCCGGCCCACTCCGGCGATTCCAGCTTTAATAACTTGCGCGCCTTTAGAGCAGCTCAAAAGGCACGCGAACTTAGAGCAGTCAATTTCTCGGCCCGCAGACATACCGCTTACTAAGCCACTAACTACTTAGTTTGATCGGATAAGGGTATATTAAAACCCATGCCTATCAAGCAATACATTCTGCAACATAAAGAGATCGAGCGCTTCGCTAAGTACCTGGCCGGAGGTGGCATTTACTTTTGGATTGGTTATGCTGTGTTTGCGGTGGGCTATAGCGTTCTGCACTGGGGCTGGTTACCAGCTAAAATAGCGGCTGATGCAATCGGCTGGAGCACCAATTATCTGTTCCAACGCTTTTGGGCGTTTAAGGATCGCGTGCATCTGAGCGAAATGGAGCATGCCGGGCGTTACGTATTTATTGAAAGTATCGGCTTCGTAATAGACTACTTAATTATTTATGGGCTGAAGTCAATCGGCATCAGTCCGTATATCGGGTTCTTTATCTCAGGCGCCTTTTTTACCGTCTGGAGTTGGCTCTGGTACAAATACTGGGTTTTCCCGGAAAAAAGAATCAACAAGAAGAGCGCTTGATGGTTTCGCTTTTTGACGGCCCGTTGCTAAAGCCTTAGTCATTGACAGAATGGCATTTTAGGGTTAATAATGGCCTTATTAAGTGGTGGGAGAAGAGGGGAATCAAATGGCTACACCAAATAATGCAAAGTTAAATTGGACGGTCCTAGTATGGCCGTTTTTTTATATCGTCGTCCTTGTGGCGTTACCGATATTTAGAAACGTTTATGCGAGTAGTTTGCCGCACTACATACTGTACCCGTTTCAGAATATGCCGCTAAGCGTTCTGTGGTTCGGCACGCTTGGAGGATTGTTAGTCAGCTTGTACTCAATCATTACGAAAAAAGAGTGGAGCGGACCATTTAGTTTGTGGCACATGTTTAGCGGAATGCTTGGCGCCCTATACGGCTTGATTAGCTATCTATTAATCGTGGTCTTAATTAACGCAGTTACTATCAGTAACAACTTCGATCGCAACTCGGTCGCTTTTGACGTAATCGCCCTATTGTTTGGCTTTGGTCAGTCAACCTTTCAAGGTGTAATGAAGCGCGTTACTCACTCAGCATTCGGAAGTCAAAGCGAAGAGAACAGCTAAAGCGACCCGACGTAAGGAGTGATGAAGCTCTTGGCGACGTCGATTGGTATTGCAAAACTTAAGTTCTGGCCCTGACCGCTAGTAGCAGTATCGATGCCTATAACCAGTCCGCTGTCGGTAGAAATTAACGGACCACCGGAGTTTCCTGGATTAATTGCAGCATCGGTTTGAATTAAATTGTTAAGGGTTTCGGCGCCACTGCTACTGCTCTGATCGCTAGCCGTCACAGTGCGTCCGGTCGCCGAAATAATGCCGTTAGTTACTGTATTTTGAAACTGACCTAAAGCATTGCCTATGGCAATCACCCCGTCTCCAACACTAATACTGTTGGAGTCACCTAGAATAACGGTGCTTAATCCGGTGGCATTAATTTTGAGCAGGGCAAGGTCATCGGTCGGATCAGAGGCGACGACCTGAGCGCTGTAACTTTTCTGGTTAGCCAAAACTACACTTATATTTTGAGAACCCTGAGGGACTACATGGTAATTGGTCAGTATGTAGCCGTTTGAAGTTAAAATCATACCGCTACCCTCGCCAGACTGAGTAACCGGACCACCGAAGAAACTGTACGAAGTACTTTGGGTGTCAATGCTAACAACTGCCGGATTATACTTACTGACCAGTTCCGGAATCGATACCCCGTTGCTATTAGCCTCGATAATCTTTGGTGACGCAGCTATACTCTTGATAACCGTGTCACCATACGGATGGTTCTTCTGGTACCAATAAGCACCCGCTACGCCGCCACCGACCCCAATGGCCAGTACAATAACGGTAATAATGATTCGTTTAATTGATTTACCTATCATAGACATAAACTACCCTAAACAGATTTCGTAAGAATAACCTTAAAACTAATCTTACTTCATCTTACGTACATAAATTATAGGGAGCAACTTGTATATTATTTTACCTGCCCCAAAGGCTATAAAACGAGTATACTTCCTAATAGGCAAGCATACTACGGTCCCTGCTTGATCCCTCTATAAACAAGATATTATTATCTTCATTTATCGTGACGTTACAACCGTGATTTGTACGGCTCCAAGCAGCTACGCAACTCACTAATATCACCTTTCCCCAAGCTTTAGGTCCTAGAAGGGTTAGGCAAGAATCATTGTTCTTAGAAGGACCCCCTTAGTTCGCTCAAGCCCAAAGCCACTAATCGCTTTGGCTGGCGAAACTCTAAACTTTTATCTTAAGCAGTTTATTAATTAAAACTAGTTCTCCTCGGGTAGCGGCTACACGGCTGCTAGCTAGAGAGCAAGGGAAGGATCAAGGTAGCTATTATGCGCGAGCAAATCGGTCAAGAAGTCAGCGTGGTGATGATCTATAGCGCGCCCAAACGCCAAGCATTGCCACACTTAATTCGTTGGCAAAATCAGGATTACCGGGTAGGTCAAATCGGCTATCATCACAGCGTGCGCCAAGGCGCGGCCCTGCACCATATTTTCGAACTGGTAGATGAGGGCCGGGCGACATGGTTCAGGCTGGACTTTAACACAGCCAACCTGCACTGGAAACTAGAGGCCGTCAGTGACGGCCAACCAGCGTAAGAAAGGGAAACAAATGTCTGCACCTATCGAGGTCGGCCTCAATCCCAATCAGCCTTTGGTCATGCATGTCGATTTAAACTCCTGTTTCGCCATAATTGAGCAGCAGGCAAATCCGCTACTACGCAACCGGCCAGTCGGAATAGCTGCCTATGATACTCCCGGGGGCATCCTTATAGCAGCCAGCTATGACGCTAAAGCCAAGGGCATAAAGGTTGGTACTAGCGTCAGAGAGGCTAAGCTGCTATGCCCGGGAATTGTTATCCTGACACCGGATCCGGACAAGTACTTTGACGCTCATAAGCGCTTCAAAAAAGTACTGCTTAATTACACCAGCTCCATTACGCCAAAAAGCGTTGATGAGTTCGTAATCGACTTTGATGGCTCTCCGGCACTGCGGAGCGGCACTCCCCTCGAAACTATTGGCCGGCAGATCAAAGATGACGTTAAAGCATCTCTAGGGGAATACGTTACTATTAACGTCGGCATCGGTCCGAACCGCTTCCTAGCTAAACTAGCGGCTGGCTTAAATAAGCCGGACGGTTTAGATGTAATCAGCGCCAGCAATCTCAGGGATGTATATAGCAAACTCACGCTAATTGACCTGCCGGGCATTAATCACCGCTACAGTGCCCGACTTAACCTAGCAGGGATCTACACGCCGCTCGAGTTTTTAGATGCCCCGATGCCGAAGCTCAAACATCAGGTCTTCCATAGTATTAATGGCTTTTACTGGTATCTGCGCCTGCGCGGGCACGAAATAGATAGCGAGAATTTTAGCCGTAAAAGTTTCGGCCAACAATACGCTCTAGGGCAAAAGACTAAAGACAAGCAAGAACTGGCCAGACTATTAATGAAGCTCTGCGAAAAAGCTGGCCGAAGATTACGTCAAGACGCCTATCTAGCACACGGCGTCCATTTCTGGTTGGCATTCAATGACCATACCTACTGGTCTAAACGAACACGTACGCCAGCGCCACTCTACGCAACCCAGGATATTTTCAGAGCTGCAAACTGGATGCTAGACGAAATAGACCTAGCAGGCCTAGTGACCAATATAGGAGTAACAGTCTACGACTTGGCGCCTATTAAGCCCTACCAACTAGGCTTATTCGACGACCAACGCCTGGACAGCAGAGCACTGGCCCAAGCGGCCGATGCCGTTAATGACCGCTACGGCGAGTTTACTTTAGTGCCGGCTCTTATGGCCAACATGGACGAGATTATCATCAAGCGGGTAGCTTTCGGTCAGCACTCAAGTTAACGTTATTCATTTCTTTAAGCTAACTCTAAGGGATAAGGGTATATAACTTAAGCTGAGCTAACCTGAAAAACAGAGGAAATACATAAGGAGTGGCCAGTAATGAATGTTTTTAGCCGTGGAATCAGAAATGCCTTCCGAAATCAAATTCGTACCATAGCTGTCGTCGGCATACTATCTCTAAGCATTGGTTTGTCGCTGGCCATGCTGGTAGCCCATAAAGCAGTAGATCAAAAGATTAACAGCGTTAAGGCTAGCGCTGGCAATACCATAACCATTTCTCCGGCTGGTTTTAGCAACTTCAGCCAAGTAAATAATGCCTTAACAACAACCTTACTTAGCAAGGTGTCTCAGCTAGCGCACGTAACCTCGCTTACCGAGACGCTGACCGATCGTTTAAAGACGATTGGCTCAGCATCGGCTTCACCCTTTGGCGCAAATTCTACAAGCAGCAGCAACCAAACGTCTTTAACTTCGCCGGTTGTAATTAATGCTAATAGTAAACGCGGCTTAAGAGCCTTTACTTTCGGTGGCCTTAGCGCCATTCCGTCAAACTTCTCTCCACCAATAACGATTACCGGCACCAATAATCCCTATGTGCTAAATAGCAATAACCTGAGCTTGTCCGGCGGTAATTTCATTAATGGCAACCTGGACAATAACCAGGCGATGGTCAGTACTAGCATGGCGAGTAAGAACAACTTGAAAGTCGGTTCTACATTTACGGCCTACAACTCAACTTTAACGGTGGCCGGCATATTCTCAAACAACAATAACCAATCGCTTGGCAATAACATAATCGTATCCTTGCCGACCGAGCAAAGTTTAAGCGGCCAGAGCGGAGCAGTAACCTCGGCGGTTGCAACTGTCGATTCAGAAGATAATCTCGCTACAGTAACCACGGCCGTTAAAAATGTTCTAGGCAGCAGCGCTGACGTTGAAAGCGCCCAGGATATTGCTAACCAAACAATTCAACCACTGAATAGTGTCAGCAGTGTCTCTATGTATAGCCTGGTTGGCGCAGTGGTTGCCGGAGCAGTAATTATCCTGATGATTATGATCATGATTACCCGTGAGCGGCGACGTGAGATTGGCGTACTTAAGGCCATTGGCGCTTCTAACCTCAAGGTAGTTACTCAGTTCGTGAGTGAAGCCGTAACTTTCGCAGTCATGGCGGCCATCGTAGGCATCATTATTGGAGTTGCCGCTGCTAGCCCGATAACTAATACGCTCGTCAAGAACAGCACCACCTCCACTACTACTAGCAGTAGTCCTTCAAGCAGCGGTTTTGCCGGCGGCGGCTTTAGGGGCAATGGCGGTTTTGCCGGCGGCGGCCCAGCATTAGTAGCCGGCGGACGAGGACTAGGTCGAGTTAGAAATGAAATTAGCAACGTAAAAGCCGAGGTAGGCTGGAGCATTATCGGCTACGGCTTTGGTGCGGCAATTATTATTGCCGTCGCCGGCAGTAGTATCGCGGCATGGTTCATAGCCAAGGTACGACCGGCAGAAGTAATGCGGATGGAGTAATAGATATGCTTGAGGTAAATAAAGTAAGTAAGTCCTTTTAGAGCGGAGACGGTGGTAGTTTTAACGCCGTAGACAATGTCAGCTTTAAAGTTAACCAAGGAGTTTTTGCATCAATTGTCGGCCCAAGCGGCAGCGGCAAGACAACGCTTTTATCTCTGCTTGGCGCTTTAGATCGGCCAAGCTCTGGCAGCATAACCGTAGATGGGCAGGATATCTCTAAGTTTAACGACCGCGAACTGGTTAATTATCGCGCCCGGAATGTTGGGCTTATTTTCCAAGCCTACAACCTAA
>DAHWQR010000029.1 GCA_027340655.1 Candidatus Saccharimonadota bacterium | reverse complement strand
AGAAATACCTTTATCTAGATTTGTTGGCAATGAAGCGCTGTAGAGGCCGGAACCGGGTTGGCCAACTAAAGTGCTGGGAGTAGGACTGGGAGTAGGGTGTAGGCCTTTAGGGTTTATTACGTAGGATGAGGAATGAGAGTTATAGCTGACAGTGTTATTGAGATACTGGTTTGGTTTATTAACTAGCAGTTGAGCTGCTGAGGATAGATCATAGCTGGAGTTGGGGAGCAGTGAAGATAGCCAGGGCACCAAACTAAGCAAGAGCAAGGCAGCAATGACTACTCCATGGCGAAGGAAGCGGCTAGTGGGGAGGAGGTAATCTTTAGCCCTACGGGAGAACTTGGCAGCTAGGATAGCGTATTTAGTTATCAGGAAGGAGCCTAAGCTACTGATAATTTTTTTAAAATGTTTGTTAACCAAAAAGTCCGTCAAATTAATGTTTTGACTTTGACTGAGAATTCTATGCCTTAGAAAGCTAGTGTCATGGGCCAATCTCGCTCTTCTAGCTAACTCAAATACCTGTGAACTACGATTAATGACGGATTGTCGATAACTAGAGAGCGGAAGAACCCGTTTGGTTGGCGTCTCGGTATATGGCCGTCGGGTAATTATTCTTCGGTTGTTTTGGCTGGTCGGAAAAGTCAGAATATAGCGCCGCTCCGGCTTTCTAGTCGGAAGGCCATCCTTCTCATTTCCACTTTTTGCCATATCAGTTTTTGTTACCGCTCTTAAGCTTATTTACTAGGATAATTTTAGCACAAAATTAATGATTCTTAGAAATGTTCACGGATGTGCGAGTAGCTGTAATCCCAGTTCGAATCGGTTTTTTTGTGCGGGTTAAATATATTACTGGGATCAAAAATATGCTTAACATCCTTGAACAGTTTCAGCATTTCCGAGCCGAATTGCTTACCCAGCCAAGGGCCTCGGATTAACCCGTCGTTATGTTCACCTGAAAGAGAGCCATGGTAACTAAGAACCAAATCATTGACTTCCTTCATAGCCGGCAGCATAGTGTCGCGTTCAGCCTTATTCTCCAACTTCATTAATGGGATGATGTGGAAGTTCCCGTCGCCTAAATGTCCGGCAATCGTAGCGAACAGTTTGTACTTATTAATAATCTTGCGCATTTTAGGCAGAAAATCTACTAAGTACTCCGGGTTAACTACCAGATCGTCAATAAAAGGAGCAGTGTGTTTATCTTTAACCTTGCTGCGTAACAAGTTAAAACTTTGACGCCGCATCACCCAGAATTTTTCGCTTTTTCCTTCAGTAGCATCTTCTTCGAAACCGTTAATTTCGTAACGCGCTCGCTTATCCTTTAGTTCCTTATGCAAGGCCTTAATCTTTTGTCGAACCTCTGACTCAGTCTGAGCCCTAAACTCAACCATCACAATTAGTTTCGGCACACCTTTTAACAGCTGAACGCCGTCAGGAATTAGGCTCAGCAGCAGATGGATAAAACGGGCCGGGCCTAGTAATTTTAAGAAACTCGGCATGAAGCGAATCGAAAGCCAGAGCGTCTGGTCGTCAAAACTTTCGACGGTCGCCGGTTTGTGCGACAAAATGGTCGGAATCAATTCTCCGAGGTCGTCAATATCGCTTAAGAAAAGTACCAGTAGTCCGGAATAGGGAACGTTAGGCACTAGGCGAAAAGTAATATCTGTCACGAATCCAAGAGTGCCTTCGCTGCCGACAATTAGTTTAGTTAAATCGAATATGCCGGTTTCGCGATCCCATACTTCCCATAGAGTGTAGCCCATGGAGTTCTTGCTAACTTTAGGTTTGGCAGACTTAATCAAGTCATAATGCTTTTCGCAAAGCTCATAGATTTTACGGTAGACTTCACCCTCAAAATCTTCCTGAGCCATGATTTTATCCAGCTGAGCCTTGTTAATTGGTTTGACGACGCGTTCGATACCGTCCGCGAAAACTAGTTTCAGCTCTTCAATGAAATCTTTGGTTTTGCCGTATTCAAGCGACTTTTCGCCGCCGGAGTTATTAGCTACCATACCGCCAATTGAAGCCAAGTCCCGGGAAGCCGGGAAAGTTGGCATTAAAGCCCCGTTCTTGAGCGTCTCAACTTCGAAGTCCTTATATAAGACACCGGGTTGAGCGTGGCCGATACTGGAAGTTATTTCTTCGATTTTCGTAAAGTGACGCCGGAAATCAACAATTATTGAATCATTTACTGCGCCACCAGCCATGTCAGTGCCGGCAGAGCGGGCAGTCAGTGAAAGACTTTTGTCCTGATGCTTATGGTCTTTTACGGTGCGTACCAGTTTCTCTACGTCGCTAGCATTTTTTGGGAAGACAACAATCTTCGGTCGGATTTCAAACAGCGATGCGTCGTGACTATAGTTTTCGATCGTCAACGCCGAATCATCCATTTCGCCCTGAAAACCGCTTGATTTAATTATTTCTTGTAAGTTTTTATCCATTCCAATGATTAAGCATAAGCCTTAAGCATCGTTAGGGCAAGAGCATGGGGTTACAAAATCAAGCATAAGCTATATACTAGATATAAATCACTATGGCAAAAGAAAAAGTATTAATTGTTGGCGGAGGCTTTGCCGGAACAAAGGCGGCCTTAGAGCTGAGTCAAGATGAGCACTTTGAAGTTACCCTACTTTCCGACTCTGACCACTTCACCTATTTTCCGACGCTTTATCATGTGGCTACCGGTGGCGCTAGAGCTAACGCTTCAATAGCCCTTAAAACTATTTTTGAAGGTAAGCAGCTGGAACTAAGAAACGGCCATGCAATGTCCATCGACCGGCACAATAAAACTCTTACCACTCAAAGCGGGCAGACCTATTCTTACGACACCCTCATTCTGGCGCTAGGCGAGATAACTAATTACTTTAACATTCCCGGCTTAGCTGATTTATCTTTCGGCGTTAAAAGTATTGATGAAGTTGAAAGGCTAAAAGCCCACTTACACGCCCAGCTCTTGAGCGATCATAAACCAGACCTCAATTATGTAATTGTCGGCGGCGGCCCTACCGGCGTTGAGCTGGCCGGTGCTCTAGAGGCTTATCTACTGCGTACCGCCCATTTGCACGGCATTGAAAAGCGACCGATTCATATCGACATCGTAGAAGCCTCGCCGAGACTTTTGCAGAGGCTACCTAAAGACATGAGCCGAGTAATTGCCCGTCAGTTGCGCCGTCAAGGGATCCATCTCTACCTCAACAAACGAGTGGAGGGCGAAACTGCGAACGAGTTGATGGTAAGTGGCAAACCGATCCAAAGCCATACTGTCATTTGGACTGCCGGAACCGCCAATAACCCCTTCTTTAGCTTGAACGATTTTACGCTTAGCTATAACCATAAGGTCGCCACGGACGTCTATCTTCAGGCCGAACCGAATATTTTTGTGCTTGGTGACAACGCCAATACTCCCTATAGCGGCATGGCTCAAACCGCTATCTATGACGCAATATTTGTTGCCAACAATCTCAAACGCCGCAGCAAAGGCAAGAGTTTTAAAAGTTATGTCGCTCATCCGCCAATTACTGTTATACCGGTTAGAGAAGGCTGGGCAGGAATTTCTTGGGGTCATGTCCGCCTCTACGGCTGGATTGGCTGGTTGCTACGCCAGGCAGCAGACGCCAAAGCTTTTCACTACTTTGAGCCTTGGAGCAAAGCCATGCCGCAGTGGTTTAGCTACAGCGCCGGTGAAGCCGAGCAATGCACTATCTGCAACAAACAACTTAGCTAGGACTATAATTAATCATCTATGGTAAGTAATCGAAGCGACGATGCTTTTGCTGAGGCATATAACGAATTAAATCACGAGCAAAAAGAGGCTGTCGATCAGCTTGAAGGACCGCTGTTAGTGATTGCCGGCCCTGGCAGCGGCAAGACCCAACTGCTGGCCACTAGGGTCGGGAACATATTAAAGCAGACTGACGCCAGCGCAGAAAACATTCTTTGCCTAACCTTCAGCGAGTCGGCAGTTAGTGCCATTAGGCAGCGTCTGGCGACACTTATCGGGCCGGCCGCAAGAGACGTGACGGTATCGACCTATCACGGCTTTGGTCGTACCTTAATCGCCACTTACCCCGAACAGTTTAATCAGGAAGTTATTGACGCGAAACCGGCCGATGAACTACTTTTAGATAAACTCCTGCGCCAGGTTCAAGCCGAGCTTCCATACGCTAACCAGCTCAAAAATGACTACTATTTACACGATCTAAAATCTTTAATCAGCGGCTATAAAAGAGCCTTAATTACGCCAGAACTCTTAGAACGCGTAATCAAGTCCAATACTACTTTTATGGACCGGGTTAACGAGATTCTTGAGCAGCTGTTTAAGCCCGACTTTAAACTTAGCAAATCTGGACTTAGCCTATTTGCAGATCTACTGCAGGAGACTGAAACTCTAACTAGTGAACCAATCGAAAACATCGTACCGCTTCAAAAGCTTTGGCAGGAAAGCCTGGAGCAAGCTTTCGCGGCGGCTCAAGAGCAAAACAAAACTACACCAATACGCGAATGGAAAGATCGCTGGCTTGAAAAAAATAGCGAGGGTCATTTTGTTGTCGTTTCTCCGCGGATACTGCGTAAGCAGCAAGCTTTTGTGGAAGTTTATCGTAAATACAACAAACTACTTAGCGACAGTGGCCTTTATGATTACGACGACATGATCATGCTGGCAATTAAGGGGCTCAGCGAAAACCTGGACTTAAAGCAAACTCTTCAGGAAAGATATCTTTATGTTCAATTAGATGAATTCCAAGACACCAACGAAGCCCAACTTAAACTCGTCGAGTTACTAGGCGATCATCCGCTAAACGAAGGACGGCCAAATATTCTAGCGGTCGGCGACGACGATCAGGCGATTTATAGTTTTCAGGGGGCACACTATTCGCACATGGAGCGCTTTTTTAACATTTACCGAGACGTCAAGTTAATCGGCCTAAAGGAAAATTACCGCTCTACACAAGAGATCATTGATCTTAGTGCCCAGGTTAGGGAACAAATCAAGGATCGGCTTGATTTAATCCCTAAACAACAGATATCTAAAGCTCGAGTCGCTAAAGAAGCTCTCATTGAGCGAGTTGAGCTCGATAAAGACATCGAAACACTGGCCTGGGTCGCGAAATTCGTTAGAGAACAAATCAAAAAGGGTACTCCGGCTGAAGAAATTGCTGTCTTTGCGCCTAAACATCAACTGCTAATAGATCTTATCCCATTCTTGCACGCCGAAGACGTAGCGATTAATTACGAACAAAGAAATAATATCTTAGAGGACCCAAGAATTGACGAGCTACTGTCAGCAGCCCGCTTAGCAAGCCGTTTGCAAGACACTAAAGCCGCCGACGTCCTTTGGCCCAAAGTGCTAAGTCATGCCTACTGGCAATTACCAACCAGTTTAATTTGGAAGCTTTCACTTGAAGCCTATGATTTGAGACGCCCGTGGACTGAGCTGGTTTTTGAGAACCCGCAAACTAAAGTTATCGCCCTGTATTTTATGCGTTTAAACCAACTAAGTGCTGAGGCCCCGTTTGAACTAATCTTAAGCTACCTCTTAGGCAGCCAGGAACTACCCCTAAACGAAAAAGATATACCAGGTTTTACCAGCCCATTCTATAGCTACTATTTTAAAGAGCTTGCCCAGACGGACGGGGGGATCGAAGCTTCAACTTGGCAATTGCTAGGTCAACTGACGATTCTTACGGCCCGGGCGCAAGAATCTAGCGAGCAGAGCTTAAACCTTATAGATTTCATTGATTTCTGCGATAGCTACAGACTGGCTAAACTAGTTATTCTAGATACTTCTCCGTTCCGTGAAAGTCTTAATGCCGCAAACTTAATGACCGCTTATGCCGCAAAAGGGCAAGAGTTTGACACGGTAATATTGCTCGATGCTGTGGATAATGTTTGGGGCAAAAGCGCCAAACGTCAGTCGGATAAAATATCGCTGCCGGCTAATTTAGCTCACGTTCGGCTCAATAAAAATACTGACGACGATAAGCTGCGTCTGTTATTCGTAGCTTTATCTAGAGCCAAAAGAAAACTTATTATAACCAGCTATAAAAGTTCGTTATCCGGACGCAATAGCGAACCGCTATCTTACTTAAATGAGCACCAGCAGTCCGGCCAGCTAATCTCGCCGTTTCTGCCTAAAATGCAGCAGGTTGTAAAACGACCTCGGTCGAGCGAAGTACTTAACCTTGCGACTGCCCCTAACTGGTGGAACCGGCATCTGGATAACTTTAAGGCCGAGCGCACGGCTTTACTTAAAGACCGTCTGGAGAATTTTCACTTAAGTGCGACAGCTTTAAATAACTTTACTAACGTAAGTGGCGGCGGTCCGCAAAGCTTTTTCGTTAATGAAATCCTTAAGTTTCCTCAGACCCAATCGGAACGCGCCCAATACGGTAGCGCAATGCACTTAACGCTTGACTGGCTATTTAAACAAACCCAAATCGCTAAAGGCCATCCACCTAAAATTGTCTCTGTATTGTCCGAATTCGAACATTTACTTTCGCAAAGACAATTAACTAACTCAGAATTTAAGCAACTTTTATTAAGAGGCCAGGAGGCGTTAAAATCCTACCTAATTCAAGTTCCTTTTTCCGTTGGCGCGGATGACTTAAGCGAGTTTGCTTCGCGCCCGGTAATTGGCAAACAGCAAAACATCCGTTTAAGCGGCGCGATCGACAGACTAAGCATTAATAACCAAGATAAAACAATTAAGATTATGGATTATAAGACGGGAGTCAGCTACAACCGCTGGAGCAATTCGGACATTAAATCTTTGCACCATAAACGCCAGCTATACTTTTATAAACTGCTACTCGAAAATACCAGTCGCTTCAAAGGCTATAGTGTCACCCAAGCCAGCATTCAATTTGTCGAACCTAACGAGGAAGGGGAGATAATTAATATTGAATTGCAGTTTAATCCAGAAGAAGAGAAATATTTAAAAAACCTAATAACTGCCGTTTGGCAAAGAATTATGAACCTAGATTTTCCCTCAACCGAAAACTATAGCGAGGACGTAAAAGGCATTCTGGCTTTCGAACGTGACTTGTTGTCTCGGGCCGATATTCAATAAATCATAAAGGCAAATAAAAAACTGCCTGCTAATTTGCGCAGGCAGTTTAATATTTCCAAACTTTAGGGAGTTTGAATTTTAGCGGCGAGTAGTCTTCTTTTTTGCAGTAGAAGTCTTCTTTTTGCCGCGCGTCGCACGAGAACTGCTAGCCGAAGAAGTGGTTACCGCCTCAGCTGCTACCATCTTGCCGTTGCCCGTAGACTTTGAGTCAGCAAACAATAGCATGTAGAGGTTGACGCCAATAAGCGCGCCTAATACCGGACCAGCAACGTAAGTGCCCCAGCCCATAGAACCAGCAAAAGCCCAAGCGCGAACGCCTAGTGCCAACGCCGGGTTAGCGACACCGAAACCAACGCCTGTTACTGCCGCGATAATAATCGCTAGAGCGTATGAACCGCCCAACAGAAATGCCCGGCTACCGGTTTCCATTTTACGTACTGACGCAGCACCCCAAGCCAAAGCTAGCACGAATGTGCCTAAAGCCTCAGCAATTAGTACGTGCGCACTATAGTGCCCACCAATTGATGCAAAGCCGCTTCCCACTAAATAGTGGTAAACGCCATACGCCGTCCAGGCGCCTAGTACTTGGAACACGAGGTATAAAGCCGCCGTGACCGTTCCTACTTTTCTGGCCGTCCATAAGGCCAGAGTGATGGCTGGGTTCATGTGTGCGCCCGACACATCGCCGAAGAAGTACGCTGTAGCTGCAACTGCAGCGCCTGCCGCTATGGCGACGAAGTAGGCAATGCCGATTGTAGAACGCTGAACGCTTAAATACGTTAGTGTCAATAAACCGACACCCAGGAACTCAGCTACAA
>DAHWQR010000028.1 GCA_027340655.1 Candidatus Saccharimonadota bacterium | reverse complement strand
GAAACCAGTAACCGATAGCGACCGGTTTTAACCAGCAGGTCAATAATCGTATTGCGTCCCGCGGCAGATGGCCCGGCAAGCAAAACTAGTTTTAAACTAGCAAGCAGTTCTTTACCGGAATCGGATATTCGGTAGTTGGATAATATCTGCTCGAATTGTTCGCGTAGTTTTAGAGAATTCATGAGTGCACTATTTATCCTCGCCTCTTTGCATCATCACAAAGAAAGCTTCAGCTGGAATATCTACTTTTCCAAACCTCTTTAACCGACGCTTGCCACGTTTTTGCTTTTCAAGCACTTTACGCTTGCGGGTCACATCTCCACCGTACAAACCAACGGTAACATCTTTACGGAAAGCTGATATATCTTCACGCGAGATAATTTTTCCACCGGTCGCGGCCTGTAGTGAAACCTTGAAGTTTTGCCTTGGGATAATGTTTTTCAATTTAGCGAGCGTGGTTCTAGCTAATGACTCAATCTCGCTTTTATGCGACATTACTGAAAGCGCATCAATTCGTTCACCGGCAATTAAGAAATCCAGACGCCGTAATTCACCGGCACGGTAATCGTCAAGCTCATAGTTAAATGAACCGTATCCGCTAGTTAAACTTTTCAGCTGGTCATAAAAGTCGGTCAGTAAATTAGCAAGCGGCGCCTCAAAGCTGATTAAGGCCTGTTCATCTACATAACTAAGGTTATTCTGACGCCCACGCTTGGCAACAATCAGGCCGAGTACCGGACCAACATATTCCTTTGGCAGTACGATCTCGCCTTTTACCCATGGCTCGCGGATTTCCTGAACTAAGGTTAAATCCGGTAATTCGGAAGCGCTTTTAATGTCGATTTCTTCGCGGCTCGTTAATACAACATGGTAATCAGTCGACGGATTGGTAATTACTAGGTTTAGTCCGTATTCCCGCTCCAGTCTTTCGCGAACTATGTCGAGGTGCAACAGCCCTAAAAAGCCGATGCGCAGACCAAAACCCAGCACCGGCGAACTCTCAGTAGTAAAACTAAGCGCCGAGTCGTTTAAAGCCAGACGTTCAACGGCACTCTTAAGAGCCTGGTAATCCTCGTTGCTCTCTGGGAAAAAACCGGCATAAACAAAGGGTAAGACCTTCTGGTAGCCGGGAAGCGGTTGTAATGCCGGTCTGGCAGATAACGTCATAGTGTCGCCAACATGCGCCTCGCGTGCTGACTTTAAATTGGTAACCACATAACCTATCTCGCCTGAACTAAGCTTGGCCATCGGCTTTAAGCCGGGCCTTAAGGCGCCAACTTCAAGCGCATTGCCGGCAGCATTAGTAGCTAGCATCTGGATGCCGTCGCCCTTGCTAAGCTGGCCGTCAACTACCCGAACATAGAGAATTACTCCCCGAAAGTCATCAAAGTAGCTATCGAAGATTAACGCCCTAGTTGGCGCCTGAAGATCGACTTTAGGAGGTGGAATTACCTCTATGATGCGTTCTAATACTCGCTCTACTCCCTGTCCGGTCTTGGCCGAAATCATTAGAATATCTTCCTTTTTGCAACCAAGTAAACTAATAATTTCAGCTGTTGCTTTTGCGGTGTCCGCGGCCGGTAAATCAATCTTATTGATCACCGGAATCAAGGTTAGATTAGCAGCAATAGCCAGATATACGTTAGCCATGGTTTGGGCTTGAATACCTTGAGTAGCATCAACAACCAGCAACGCTCCCTCGCAGGCTGCTAAACTACGGGAAACTTCATAACTAAAGTCGACATGCCCGGGGGTATCAATCAAGTTAAGCTCATAATCGCGGTAATTCATGCGCACCGGGGCTAACTTAATGGTTATGCCCTTTTCTCGTTCCAGGTCCATCTTGTCTAGCAGTTGCTCTTTCATGTCCCTTGCCGCTACGGTACCGGTCAATTCTAGCAGTCTATCGGCCAGTGTAGATTTACCATGATCGATATGGGCAATGATACAAAAATTACGAATACGGTTTGGCTGCAATGGATTGTCTACCTTAGTGGTTACTATTATATATGTTATCCGTTAACCACTAAGAGAAATCGGTTTTTATTGGTTTGAGCATTAGTTTGCGCAGGAAGGTTACTACCGGTTTTGATTCTTCCAGATCAAACAAAATGGATACTGCCACGTGAACTGCCAGAGTGACAGCCGCAATGATAAACAGCTTGCTACCTAAGGTAATAAATCCCCGGTCAAGCAGACCCAGCGGCAAGAGCGTAACCATAATGAAACCGGCCAGGACGGTAAATCCGGTAACTGAAATAATTTTTAAAACCCCGCTCCAAAAACGCGGATCGAGTAGTTTATGATCTCGCATCAACATAATAATCGATAGAATCAGAATTTCTGCTCCAGCAACTATTGATTGGGCTATCGCGAGACCAGACACTCCGAACATAGTCGGTTTGGCCAACGTAAATGCTAGGTAGATGTTTAGACCGATAGTAAAGACTGACATGTACATTGGCGTACGTGTGTCTTTGCGGGAGTAGAACCAACGTGAAATAATTGCATAAAGGGTCCTGAAGAAGATGGCAGCTGTCAGAAAGCCGAAAATAACCGCTATTTGATCATTCCCTCTTGAAAAGATTAAACGCGCCAGATAACCACGGCTAAAATAACTAACTACTACTACCGGCGCGGTAAGCCAAATCATTACTCGAACTACCTTTAGAAAGTCACTTCGAAACAGATCGGGTCGTCCCTGGCTTAAACGAGCGTTCAAGCGCGGGAAGGCGGCTGTGGCAATCGAAGTACCTAAGAAAAGGATTGGTGCGGTGCTTAGAATGTAGGCATTGTTATAAAAAGAAATGTTACCACTGCCAAGACCACTGGCAATGTGCGTTTCAACAATATCTTCAACCTGGTCCATGCCCTGATCAAGTGAGCGTGGCGGTAAGTTTTTTAGAATAAGCTTGAAGTGCTCGTTCTTCCAAGCAATAGTTGGTTTCCAGGTAAAATTCAACTTCCTCAAACCGGCAAAAACCACAACCAACTGAAGGACAGCGCCAAAGACAGCCCCAATACCCAGTCCGACCAGGCCAATGTTGTTATAGAAAATAAAGATACTGGCAATAATCGTGAGGTTGTAAATAGCCGGAGCGATTGCAAAAAAGAAAAAGCGGCCGAGCGTCTGCTGAACACTTGTTAAGATGCCCGAGATAGTAAATAACAGTGGGTTAAAAGCCAGCAACCGCATAATGTCGGTAGCCTTGGTCAGCTGTGCGGGCGACAGACCGGGCGCCACAACGTGCTGCATCAAAGGCCGGGCAAAGATTAGAATTATTATGCCGACAGCAAACATAAAAATAATCAGCAAGTTCATAAGACTGGAGGTCAGCTCCCAGACTGCTTTGCGCCCATGCTTATGAATGAAATCAGACAGTACTGGCATGAAGGCTACGCCCAGCGCGCCGGCCGAAATGGTATAGAAGAAAAGATCCGGAATCGTGAAAGCCGCGAAATAGGCGTCGGTACTACTGGGCCCGGTAATTGGAAAGTGCGAGTTAACTAGCTTGGTGCGTAAGAATCCCAGCAATTGGCCGCCAATTGCAGTGGCCATCAGGAGGGTCGCAACATTAAACAAGCTGCTCTGTTTTTTAGTAGGCTTTGCTGAATCCATGAACTAGACTTTATTGATTTTAAAGCTTGTTTGCATCTCTTAAAGTATAGATTAGCAACACTAGCGCCGTAAAACTAGACTTTATTTAATATAAAGCTGCGCCTTTGGGCATGCGTGCGCCTTTGAGTATCTCGATAACTTCGTCACCTTCAACCGTTTCCTTGGCTATCAAACGATCTTTAAGAGCTTCAAGCTTGTCACGATTTGCTTTAATCACTAATCTTGCCCGGTTGGCGGCTTCAGTAATTAAGGCTTCGACTTCTTGGTCAATGATTTTAGCTGTGTCTTCAGAATAGTCGCGCTCATGCACTAGGCGGTCTAGCATCATGCCATCATCAGTCTTAAATACCTGGTCGCGCAGTTGCTTGCCCATGCCCTGATTGACAATCATATCCCGGGCAATTTCAGCAGATTGCTGAAGGTCGCTACCGGCTCCGGTCGTGATATGGTCTGGGCCTAGTACAACTTCTTCGGCAATACGTCCTCCCATACCCCGAGCCAGCATATCCTTAAACTGAACTAGCGAAACATAGACTCTATCTTCAGGTGGGATAAACCAGGTAACACCGCCAGTACCGCCACGCGGAATAATTGTGACCTTGTGTACCGGATCGCTGTCCGGTAAGACATGTCCGACCAGAGCATGACCAGCTTCGTGGTAAGCGGTTGTCTCTTTGTCTAGTTCGGTCATGACCTTGCTCTTACGCTCCGGTCCAATAGCTACTCTTTCAAATGCCTCAGTTGCATCCGATTGGGTAATTTCGTGATGATTGTTGCGTGCTGCAATAATCGCTGACTCATTAGCAATGTTAGCTAGGTCTGCGCCGGAACTACCGACACATTTTGCGGCTAAGGCATCGAGATCGACACTCTTGTTCAGAGGTTTCTTTAAAAAGTGAACTTTAAGAATAGCTAATCTCTCTCTGCGGTCAGGTAGGCCAATATTCACTCTTCTGTCGAATCGGCCTGGTCGCAAAAGAGCCGGATCGAGAACGTCCGCCCGGTTGGTGGCAGCTAGGACAATTACATTCTGACCTTGTTCAAAACCGTCCATTTCAACTAGTATCTGATTCAGCGTCTGCTCGCGTTCATCGTGACCGCCGCCCATGCCTGAACCGCGGCGTCGTCCAACCGCGTCAATTTCATCGATAAAGATAATACACGGCGAATTTTTCTTAGCCCGCGCAAACAGGTCTCTTACCCGGCTAGCGCCAACGCCGACAAACATTTCAACAAATTCCGACCCGGAAATACTAAAGAACGGAACGTTAGCTTCGCCGGCCACCGCTCGGGCCAGCATTGTCTTACCAGTTCCAGGAGGACCGACCAGTAGCACTCCCTTAGGAATTCGGGCGCCGAGACTAGAGAACTTCTTTGGATAGCGCAAAAACTCAACGACTTCTGACAGGTCTTGTTTAGCCTCGTCTGAGCCGGCAATATCTGCAAAAGTCGCTTTGTCCTTCTCGTTACCATAAACCCGGGCTTTACTCTTGCCAAAGCTCATAGCCTGATTTCCCTGGCCCTGAGCGCTCCTAAACATAAAGAATAGTAACGCGCCGATCACCAGTACCGGAATGACCGACTCGCCAATCGTTATCCAAGCCGAAGATGAGCTGGACTGAGATTTAAAAGATATACTGGCTTTATTGAAGTTAAAACCAAGCGATTTAATGCTGGCGTTTGGATCGGAATAGGCGACGGTGGTTGGCGAGGATTTCCCTTTCGGAGTAATCTCTAGCTCGTTGCCGCTGACTAAAATTGATTTATAATCACCGGCATTTTCTTGAGCTATGGCTTGAGTTAATGGAATCGTCTTGAGCTTGGAAGGTTGATTATAGGCTGCAAAGATTATTAGCAGCAGCATGACGATAATTACCGCAAAACCAACATTCTTCATGCTGCGGCGATTATTTGGCGCTCCGGGCTCAGTACGGTTCGGTTTCATATCCATAACTTACTCCAATTATATACAAGCCAGAACTACTTTGCTAGCGCTCTGAATCTATGAGTGCCAGAAAGCCTTTTTCAACTCTGGCGCTTGCCTTTCCGTAAATATCAATTCGGGTTCCTGGACGCTTGGTTTTGGCTGCTAAAGTCAGGCGCTCAATAGTTAGTTGATTGAATCCCGGTAGACGGTTTAGGCGTAGCCACTGAGCAATTAACTCCTTACTTTCGAAGTAGGATAAGTTACTCAAGTTCCTAGTGCTCAGTCGGTTTAGATCATTCTGCCTGAGTAGTCGATATGTTAGGTCGTCAATCTCTTTATTAAGGCTGAGCTGACGATCCATGAGACTGACCAATTGCGTCCGGACTTCGGTAGATATTTTCGGGAGTACATGATGACGAATATAGTTACGTAAATATTTCTGATCGCTATTGCTCGCATCTTCGCGCCAGCTAAGATTATGGGTCTTGGCATAGATAAGCAATTCAGCTTTTTGAACTTTCAGTAACGGCCTCTTAATTTCTTTGGTCTCACCAATTGAGGCAACGCCTAGTCTGCCCGTTCCGCGGATCAGATTAATAATTAGGGTCTCAAGCCTGTCGTCCTGATGGTGAGCGGTCAATATGGCTGCTGATTTAGTCTGCTCTAATGCCCGTCTCAAAAAGTCATATCTGGCATTTCGTGCCAAGTCTTCGCTGGCTTCTGGACCCAGATACCCTGCCTCGCTTAAGAACGGCAGGTTATATTTTTCGGCCAGACTTTTAACGAATGCTTGGTCCAGCACACTGTCAGGTCTAATTCCGTGGTCAAAGTGAGCCACCGTCAGCCGATAATCCGGGTTAGAGGCTAAGATATCCAGCAAGCATACCGAATCAATACCGCCGCTAACGGCAACTAAATAACGTCCCGGTTTTGGTAGGATCAGTTGCATTAGGTATCATTTTATAAGGATATGCTCAGGAAATGAAACAACTTTACTTTATGCGGCACGGTTTAAGCGAGATGAACAAGCAAGGTCGCTTTTCGGGTCGTATCGACACTCCATTAGCAGAAGAAGGAATAATCCAGTGTCACGAAGCTGGCCAATTGTTGAGTGGCGCGGGCATAAATCTAATAATCAGCTCGCCGATGAAGCGTGCTTATGACACTGCCAAAATAGTAGCCGAAGAGATTGGTTACCCAAAGAGCGAAATTATCTTAAGTGAGTTGTTTATGGAGCGAGATTTAGGTTCACTCGAAGGCAAAGAGTACGTTAAGGGATTGCCGCTAAACAATTTCGCTGGTGTTGAGCACAGTAATAACCTAATTGAGCGCGCCAGGGCCGGTCTTGCCTTCTTAGACACTCTTGATGCCGAGATAATTTTGGTTGTCAGTCATAGTGCACTGGGCCGGGCATTAACTCATGCTCTTAACCCCTATGCCGAATTCGGTCAAATAGGAACCTTTGGTAACGCCGAGGTCATTAGGCTGATTTAAGTTATAATATCTGCGTAAATCA
>DAHWQR010000017.1 GCA_027340655.1 Candidatus Saccharimonadota bacterium | reverse complement strand
AATTATATATAATCTTTCTTATAATTTAGGAAAGAAGATTATGGATCCAAACGAAACCTCACAAGACGAGCAGCCTCAAGAGAGCACTTCCGGCGTTGAGCAGTCAACGTCAGAACAAACAACTAGCCAGAGTTCAGACATCGGTGAGTCTACGAGCGAAACCTCGGCTGGTAGCTCAGAGCCGCAGGTCGTGACCCCTGACAACCTGAATACCAGCACCTCGGCCGAACCTGCTTCAGACGCTGTAATTACCTCTAGCGATACAAACCAATCGCCGGTGACTAATAGCGTAACATCGGCTAACCCTACTAAAAAGTCGGGAATTAAGCATCTCTGGCGTAAAGTCGCTATTATTGCGGCAATAATTATTGTCCTTGCCGGGGGTAGCGCCGCCGCTTTCTACACTGTTTATTTACCATCTCAGCCGTGGTACGTCTTGGATACGGCACTTAAGAACACGCTTGCGGAAACTAACTTTACAGTTAATTCCAACGGCAACGTTACTTCCGCTGCCGCTAACGGCCTGTCATTTAAATTCACTAGCCTTACTGGGGCTAATTTCAACACTAAACAGCTTGAAGAAAATCTAAACCTGACAATTGCCGGTGCTACTATTCCGGTAGAAGCCAGGCTAGTGAACAGCAATTTGTATCTAAAATTCGGGAATCTCAGCAGTCTTGCACCTCTGGCCGGGCTGGCTTTAGGAAATGCCAGTGCCGGCAGTGCGCTTGGCGGAATTTTAACGGAGCTTTCTAATAAGTGGGTGGTTGTTGACAGCACGCTGTTAGCGCAGAATAAGGACCTCAGATGTCTGATGGGAGAAAGCTGGACACTATCTAATAGTGACAGTAATTACATGGTCAACACCTACCTTGACCAGCCATTCTTTACCGTCCAATCTTCATCAACCACGACACTGAATTCTCAAAGCGAGGATCGCATGGTCGTATCAATGAATGATGCCCAAGCGGCCAATTACATAAATGGCTTAAGTAAACTGAGCGTTGCTAAAAACTATACTCAGTGTGTTGGTTCAAAAACAACCGTTTCTAGCCATTTGTCAGCTAGTAAAAACCAAACTACGCCATTTGTTTTCTGGATTAATAAGTCCACACATATGATTGACCAGATACAAACGACATCTACTGCCGCAGATGCTAAAAATGGCACTACCGGAACAATTGATGCGTCATTTAGCTACGGCAATGTGAGCGTGCAGGCACCTGCGAACGCTGTACCGTTTGATCAGCTTCTTGCCCAGATTATGCAAAGCATGCAGAGTAACCCACAACTACTCAGCATCTTCAGCCCATCACTAAGCAAACTGTAAATAAGATAAACATTAAGGCTACTAGCACTCTTGACTATTGAGTGCTAGTTTCCTAATATATAATTATTATTAGCGCTCAGTAAGAGCGGCTGCTAAGCGAAAGGTAATTGAATTATTATGGCGAAAGTTATAGGCATTGATCTTGGAACTACTAACTCGGCAATGGCGGTAATGCAGGCCGGGAAACCGGAAATTATCGCAAATAGTGAAGGAAACCGTACTACTCCATCGGTAGTGGCGGTTAATAAAAACGACGAAAGATTAGTCGGACAGGTAGCCCGTCGGCAACAAGTTACGAATTCAAAAAACACTATCTATGAGGTTAAGCGTTTAATTGGGCGCAACTTCAACGATACTGAAGTCCAGCGTGACATCAAGCTAATGGGTTACGAGATTAAAAAGAGCGGCAATGGCGTCAAGGTAGTCATGGCCGGTAAAGAATATAGCCCGGAAGAAATATCCGCAATGATTTTAGCTAAGCTGAAAGCTGATGCTGAAAGCTTCCTAGGAGATAAAGTTACTGAGGCGGTAATAACCGTTCCAGCATATTTTGATGACAGTCAACGACAAGCAACCAAAGACGCCGGTAAAATTGCCGGACTTGAGGTTAAGCGGATTATTAACGAACCAACGGCCGCGGCTTTAGCTTACGGCCTAGATAAAAAGAATAAAAAAGATGAGAAGATTGCTGTCTACGATCTAGGTGGAGGCACTTTCGATATCTCGATTCTTGAACTAGGCGATGGCGTATTTGAAGTTAAGAGTACTAATGGCGATACGCATTTAGGTGGTGCTGATTTCGACCGGGTCTTAGTTAACTATTTCGCAGCTGAATTCAAGAAAGAGAGTGGAATCGATATTAGCGACGACAAGGCTGCCATGCAACGGCTACGCGATGAAGCTGAAAAAGCTAAAATTGAACTTTCTTCCTCTAAGGAAGTTGATGTTAACTTGCCGTTCTTAACCGCCGATGCCGACGGACCTAAACACTTCGAGCATAAGCTTACCCGATCAAAACTTGAAAGCCTGGTCGGCGATCTGATAGATAAAACCGAAGGCCCATGCAAAAAAGCCTTAGACGATGCCGGCTTAAAGCCGAGCGAGATTGATGCAGTCGTGTTAGTAGGTGGAATGACCAGAATGCCGGCTGTTCAGGAAAAAGTAAAAGCAATTTTTGGCAAGGATCCAATGAAGGGCGTTAACCCTGACGAAGTTGTGGCCATTGGCGCTGCTATTCAGGCCGGAGTACTTCAAGGTGAAGTCAAAGATGTGCTGCTGCTAGACGTTACTCCGTTGTCCCTGGGCATTGAAACGATGGGTGGCGTAATGACCAAGTTGATTGAGCGCAACACAACTATCCCAACTTCTAAAAGTGAAGTTTTTTCTACCGCCGCGGATAATCAGCCGCAGGTCGAAATTCACGTGCTTCAAGGTGAGCGCGAAATGATCGATGGCAATAAGAGTTTAGGACGCTTTATCTTAGACGGTATTCCCCCAGCTCCGCGCGGCATTCCGCAAATTGAAGTTACGTTTAATATTGATGCCAACGGTATCTTGAATGTTAAAGCTAAGGATAAGGGCACTGGCAAAGAACAGAGTATTACGATAACCGGTTCGGGCAATCTGGACAAGACAGAGGTGGAGCGAATGGCCAAGGAAGCTGAAACTCACGCCGAGGAAGACCGGGATCGAAAGTCTGCCGTAGAAGCTCGAAACCTGCTTGACGGTGTAATCTACCAGGCCGAAAAAATGGCTGCTGACAACAAGGAGAAACTGGAAGAAGCCGACCTTAAAACGCTCAATGCCGCAATTGAAGAAGCCAAAAAGGCGGTTAAGGACGATAAGGCAACTAAAGAAACCCTTGATGATGCTGCCAAAAAATTAAGTGACACCATCATGCCAATCGGAGCTAAAATGTACGAAGGCCAGCCCGCCACTGAAGGCGAAACCGATTCAAAAGCTGAGGCTGCTTCTGACGAAAAAGAAGGCCCAATTGAAGGCGAAGTGATAGACGAGAAAGACAAGCCAAAAGAGAGCAAATAAACAAAATATTTTCTTGTTGGCGAGAACGGTTTTTTTATAGACTTGATTAGCCTAACAAGGAGCATTAAGGTATGGTAGATTAAATGGCCCAGCGCGATTACTATGAAATACTTGGCGTATCTAAAAGTGCGTCGGCTGACGAGATTAAGAAAGCCTATCGCCGGGCGGCCATTGAGTCACATCCCGATCGTGGTGGCGATGAGGCTAAATTCAAAGAGGTTAATGAAGCCTACGAAGTTTTAAAGGATCCCGGAAAACGCCAGCGCTACGATCAATTCGGACACGCTGGCGTGGGCGGGAACCCAACCGGTGGCGGTTACGATTTCGGTTCAGCGCACAACGTAAATTTTGATTTCGGTGATCTAGGTTTAGGGGATATCTTTAATAGCTTTTTTGGTGGCGGACCCTCGGCTGCGAAAACTCAGCCGGGACGCGGTCGTGATGTAGAGACCCGAATCGAAGTAGATTTTAATGACGCAGTTTTCGGTACTGAGGTGGATCTAAACCTGAACTTGGAGGATGTCTGCCCCCACTGTAAGGGGACAACTGCTGAACCCGGATACCAACTCAAAACCTGCGATACCTGTAACGGTAGCGGGCAGGTAGTGCATGTCACGCGTACAGTGTTTGGCAATATTCAGCAAGCCAGCATTTGCCCAGTCTGCAAAGGTAGCGGTAAAGTCCCAGAGAAGGTTTGTACGGTATGTCATGGTAAAGGAACCATGCCTAAAGCCCAGACTATTAAGTTGAAGATTCCAGCCGGGGTTGATGACGGCGCAACCATTCGCCTGCGTGAGCATGGCGAAGCGGTGGCTGGTGGTAAAAAGGGCGATCTCTACGTCAACATCCGAGTTAAACCGCACAAGAAGTTTACTCGTGAAGGTGATTTGATTCTAAGCGATGAACATATCGACATGGTAGTCGCGGCGATTGGCGGCGAGATAGACGTAGATACCGTAGACGGCCCCGTAAGAATGAAGATTCCTGCCGGTACCCAGAGCCACAGTGACTTTAAACTATCCGGTCACGGTGTGCCGCACCTTCGTGGCGGTAGCAGAGGGGCGCACATCGTTACCATCCTGGTTGACACGCCCACCAAACTCAATAAACAGCAGCAAGAGCTACTGAAAGAGTTTAGTGAGGCCAGCGATAATAAGGGCAAAAAGGGCTTTTGGCGATAAAGTATATTGCTCTTATGGCAATCTCGACAGATAATAGTGGCCATGAAGATAAAAAATAATAACGAAAACGGCTTTATCCCATTGCTAATCTTTATTCTCTTAGTGGTTGCAGTCTTGATCTATCTGGCATATACTCGCGTGCACCATATTGCAAAATAGCAACTCTATGAATTATCACCTGACAGCCATAGGAACGACTGAAAAGATCGCCCTGCCGGATTATGGGCTAGATAACGTGCCAGCCAAAGTAGACACCGGCGCTGACAGTTCGGCTATCTGGGCCAGTAACATTATTGAAAAAGACTCTCAACTGCAGTTCACTCTTTTCGGACCGGCTTCCCCTTATTTCAACGGCAAGGTGATTCGTACTAAGAAATATAGCTCGGTAACCGTTAAGAACTCTTTTGGCCACTCTGAAGTGCGCTATAAAGTTAAGCTACGTCTTGGTATTGCCGGTCGTACCATTAAAGTTAGCGTCGGTTTAGCTAACCGTTCTGCTAACCGTTTCCCAGTTCTTATTGGTCGGAGAACCCTGCACGGCAAGTTCGTAGTTGATGTTGCCAAACGCAATCAGGCACTTGGTAATCATAAAGTTTTAATGCTCATCAACAATAAAAGTGCCGCCAACCGTAAATTTACGGAAGATCTAATGTCTAAAGGAATTGAGATTGAGCGGGTTACTTACGATCAGCTAGTATTTAGCCTAGGCGGAGAGGGAAATCGAATCACGATTACTCCGAGCGGATCGGACATATCCGATTATGGCTTGGTATACTTTAGAACCAGTAAAGTTCACGGTCGGGATTTTGTGGCGGCAGCAATCGCTCAATACCTGGCAAACCGTAACGCCGAATACATAGACCGCTCAGTTAACTTGCTTGCTAATCCGGACAAGTTGTATCAGTACATTATGTTAGCGGATAACGGAGTTGCCGTCCCGCAGTCTGTGTTTATGTTGCCTCATCTGCTTAACGATGCTTACGAGCGTTTGGTAGTGGACCTCGGGCTACCGTTTATTCTCAAAGACAGTAGCGGGAGCCGTGGCGAGCATAATTATCTAATTAATTCTCATGCTGAGTTTAGTCGCACTCTTCGGCAAGCCGAAGACCTAGACTTGTTATTAATTGCTCAAAAGTACATCCCTAATGACTTTGATTACCGCTTAATTACCTTGGGAGGGCAGGTTGTGTTGGCTATTAAACGAACGCGTAAGGTTAGTGAAACGCATCTAAACAATGTGTCACAGGGAGGACGTGCTGAGCTGGTTGACCCAGCCAGTTTAAAGCCAGCTCTTATAAATCAAGCTGGGCTATCTGCTAAACTTTTTCAGTTGCAAATTGCCGGAGTGGATTTAGTACAAGACAAAGTTAGCAAATTGTGGTATTGTCTGGAAGTTAATAAAGCGCCGCACATCTATAGCGGATCATTTATTGACGAAAAAGCAGCCGCTTTTGCGAATTACTTAAATCAACGGCTGCTTATCTAAATCGATTAGCCTAAGGACCATTTGTATATTAAATAAGTAAAAGACAAGAACTATGAATATAGCAATTTTATCCAGAGGATTTAAGAACTACTCAACTATCAGGTTAGTTGAGGAGGCTAAAGCCCGTGGCCATGAAGTACAGGTAATCAACTATGCTAAGTGCTTCATGACACTCGAACAGAACACCCCGAT
>DAHWQR010000025.1 GCA_027340655.1 Candidatus Saccharimonadota bacterium | reverse complement strand
GCTATTGCTTTTGTAGTACGTTCAATGGATTTATTCATGTCGCTATAATAGCATGTTTTTGATTTTTAGTCAAATACTACGGGGTCAGTCGGTTAATGTCTCTAGGGAATAGAATGGCTTCTTTGATGTTGCCTAGACCGATTACCTTCTCGGTTAAGCGATCAATCCCAAATCCGCAGCCGCCGTGCATTGGCAGGCCGTGTTTAAACGCTTGGAGATAGAACTTATATGCCGGGTCGTCTTCCTTAATCCCAGCCGCTGCCATCTGCTTTACTAGTACCTCGTAGCGATTCTCGCGAACCGGAATGGTAGCTAGTTCCAATCCTCGAAACAAGAGATCGGCGCTATAAGCGGAATCTTCGTCCTTGGCCATGTGATAAAACTTCATTTTGGAACGCGGCAGATCGGTAGCGAATACCGCTTCGCAGCCGTCATGCTCCTTGGCGTACTCGCAGATCCAGCGCTCCTCATCAGGAGTTAAATCAATCTCGCCGCTCATATCCTTATCGTTGGCCTTACCGTAAAGCTCATGGATCTGACGCATGCTGTAACGAGGGAATTTAGGGCTTAAAACCGGTCTAGTAGCCTTTAGTTCTTTAAGCGCCTGCTCCTGTTCCTGCCATACCTTACTTAACACGTCGTTCAATAAGTCCTGCAGTAAATCCAATACCTCGTCATGATTTTTAATGAAGGCCATCTCAATATCCAGCATCGTGACTTCGGATACGTGGCGCGTTGTGGCGCTCGGCTCAGCCCGGAATGCCGGCCCGATCTCAAAGACCCTTTCGTAAACGCCGACCATGACCTGCTTATATAGCTGAGGGGATTGGGCTAAAGAGGCTTGCTTGCCAAAATAGTCGAGCTTAAAGACTTCTGCTCCACCCTCGGCGGCGTTAGCGACTAGCTTGGGCGTCTGGATCTCAATGAAGTCATGTTTGTAGAGAAACTCGCGGATTAGCCTTAACAGTGCTGAGCGGACTATAAAGACCTTGGCTTCAGTCGGGTTTCTTAAACCAATGGAACGGTATTCAAACAAGGTATCTAAGTTTTCCGGTTTATGGCTCAGCGGTTTATCTATTTCAATCGGCGGCTCTTCGCTCACCGGCACCATGACCGTAATTTTGGCGTCATGCAGTTCGACTCCACCCGGCGCTCGCTCTTCCTTGACCACTACTCCGTCTAAAGCCAGCACCGTACCGGTATATAGGCCCTTAAGTTTGTCTACTTCAGCTTTATCTTTGAGTACGGCTTGAACAATACCGCCTCTGTCGCGCAGGTTAATAAAGGTCAGCCCGCCAAGCAAACGCTTTTTATGCAGCCAGCCTTCTAAATGTACGTTTTCGCCGATCTTATTCGCTAATTCACTCGAAATAACTCTCATGCTTGGCTTAACTCTCCTTCAACCTCAACTTGATTATCTATCTCAGCCGGGACTTCGGCTTTGTTAACGACCGCCGGTTTATCTAAGACTAGCAGCGCATCCAGGGCGTCTTTCAGACCTAAAGTCCCCACCGCTTCACTTTCCTTATCTAATACTATCAGTAGCGGCACTGAACTGTGAGCAAAACTTAGCAAAGCGTCTTCCATAGAGTCGTCTCGGCCGATTGTCGCAAAGTCGGTGCGCATGTAGTCGCTAACTCTGCCCTCGCTAGATAAACCAACCACATCACGGCTTAGCACGCCGCATATTTGGTGGCTGTTTCTTTGCTTGGTTACCGCGAATGACAGCTGTTTGGAGCGGTGCATCTCATCAAGCAGTTTCGGTCCTACGATATCGCTTTCGGCTAGCTTAATCGTGGCCTTCCAGGGTTTAAAGAAGTGGTTGACGCTAGCTTCTTCAAAAGCCACTAACTTAGCTAGACGACTCAGTTGCTGCGGGGAAATACGGTTATCCGGCTGCTGGGCCTGAAGCCTTAAAAAGCCTCTTAAATCCTGGTACTCATAGACCCCGGTGTGTATTTCGTTATAGCGTTTTTGAATGCGCTCTAAATATTTTAATGCCGGGTGAGCCCAATTAAAGAGCCAGATGAAAAATGGCGCTGTAAGAGCCGCCAGCCGATAGTCGATACTTGAGGTTCTGCGGTTAGGCAGCCAAGAATAAAGCAGCCAAATCCAGATAACAGCGACAACGATTGCCAGCCCTAGATCGACGCTAAGACTCACTAGCACTAGGAAAGCAGCAGCTAGTGCGGTCATTAAGAGCCAGAGCAGCCCGCGTAGTGATCGGTTAGCTACGGCCGGATAAAGCTTTGAATAAATTTTGTCCTGGCTAACGGCCCGGCGTTTCAACTCATAGGCCGGCAATGAGAAATAGGCTTTCCTGAGCATTGACATGAGTAGCGCCAGCACTAAGCAAATACCGGCAACACTTAGATTAGTCATATATCTTCAATCTTAACACTTTTTGGTAGTTTCTAATCTGGTATACTATAAAAATCTAATCGAGGGAGATTTAGAGCCGTGAGCAAAGGATTTTGGAGCATTATTGTCGGTATCGTATTAATCTTTGGCCTGGTTTTTTACTTTAACCACAGCTCAAGTAGTTCAAGCAGCGGTCAGCCAACGCACAACGTTGAAGGTCTAGATAAGGCCGGAGTCAGTTTAGTTGAATACGGAGACTACGAATGCCCGTTCTGCCAAGAGTATGCCCCGATTGTTAAGCAAGTCGTAAGTGATGAGTTCAACAACATCAGCTTTCAGTTCGTGAACTTCCCACTAACCAGCATCCACCCGAACGCTTTTGCCGGCGCCCGGGCTGCTCAGGCGGCTGGTCTAATGGGCAAATTCTGGCAGATGCACGACACCCTGTACACCTACGCCAATTGGAACGTTTGGAGCACTTCTTCGAACCCGATACCCTACTTTCAGACATATGCTAAACAGCTTGGTTTAAACGTAAACACTTTCATGAACTACTTTAATTCAAGCCGGGTCAATAATATGATCGAGGCTGACATGAGCAAGGGTAACGCTCTTAACATCCAGGGCACGCCAACCTTCTTCTTAGATGGCAAGCAAATCCAGGTAAGTCCTCAAGTAAGTAGCTTCGAAACGCTAATTAACGCCGCCATTGCCGCTCACGGTAAAGTAACTAAAAGCACTAGCGGTAGCACGGCTCAAACTGCTAAGTAATCGTCCTAGTAGACAATAAACTCTTGCCAGCTCGGTCGACGAACACGAACTTCTACGGTTTGTCCTGCGGTACTGTTTGTTTTGACTGTGATTGACATTTTAGTCCCCTTCTTTTGGTCTTAGAGCTAGATCAGTCCTGTCTTGCCCAAAGACCCTTTTTGTTAATTTATATTTTTTGGTTTTTGTTTATCCTTTAAGCCATGTGCTTAAACTAGATTAGGGCGATTGTAGCTAACAGCTAACACCTTTGTCAAGGAGTTAATTTGTGTATTCGGTACTCTTGCAGAGCGGTTTCTAGCTAACACCTTAAGCGGATTAATTTAAGGGCTGTGAATAAAAAAATAACTGGGCGCTTTCAGGCCAGTGAGATATATAACCAGTTGCGATTGCTGTAGCGCCGAACGCTAGGCAAAATACCATCAGTATGTTCGTCCCGTCTTAAAGCCTCGCGTATTTTCGTTGATGAAACAGCCGGTTTTAGACTGGTAATCAGATGAACTGCCTTGGGTTTAAGCGGCAGCGCACTAATCCAGCCAATAATGTCTTGCTCATCGCCTTCACGAACCCCAATTACCAGTTCGCTGCCCCTTAGTAAGTGTTTTACCCCTTCCCACTGCGCTAAGACACGTAAATTATCCGAACCCATTAGGAAGACCAGCTTGGAATCGTTAAATTGGTTTTGAAGTTTAGGCAGAGTCTTGGCCACGCTAAACGTAACATCGCTGTTTTCAATAAGGCCTAAGGCACGGTGCGGCTTAATTGCCTGACGCACCATTGCCACCCGGTGTCCGTAGTGTGCAACATCAATTTTATGAGGTCGGTAGCGCTCCGGCATCAGATAAACTTTATCCAGTTTAGCTTCGTTAAGCGCCTGTAGAGCAAAACTAACGTGTCCGGCATGAACCGGATTGAAGGTGCCGCTATAAATACCGATGCGGTGCTGCTTCATAGCTCCTGCGGCCCTCCCTCGCAGCACTTGGTTGGCAGCTTAGGGCTTGGACAAACGTAATGATCAGGCACTGCCCGTAACGGATAGACGCCGCGGTTATCACAGGCTGGATACGGCGAGCAGACTACTGCTAAATTAGGCCTGAGCGGTAGGGCTTTAGTCATATTCATATTTTACTATCTAAGCTTAAGCCTAGCTGCATTTGACGCTTATTTTACAAACCTTGCAGCGCTCAATTAGATGGTTCTTAGTGCGGGTATTAAGATGCCCTTTAGGACAATAAAAAGAAAGTGACCCGTATTTGTCGGCAGCATTTTCGTCTAATCCGCTTGACTGGTTCAGCTCCCCGTTCAGCCCAAGTCTGGACAGTAAA
The DNA here is from genome assembly GCA_027340655.1 of Candidatus Saccharimonadota bacterium. Taxonomy (GTDB): domain Bacteria; phylum Patescibacteriota; class Saccharimonadia; order Saccharimonadales; family UBA4665; genus JAJZWH01. Next base: position 188 of record DAHWQR010000025.1, on the reverse strand, counting down.
CTACTCGCCGCTCCGGGACAAGAAGTGGAAGTATCAAAAAGCCAGGCTTGAGAGAGAGATCGGTCTACCAATTCCTGATCACCGCGGCTCAAGGCTTCGCGCGCCGAACGGATATGATCTGCTGAAATAGCACCAAATACCTGCGGGTCTATCCACGCGTTACCGACCGCCATTTTTAAGCTATGAGC
>DAHWQR010000014.1 GCA_027340655.1 Candidatus Saccharimonadota bacterium | reverse complement strand
GGCATTAAGGTCGTAGAGATCAATGCCATGCGTTCAGTAGATGAAGTTAATGATGATGTTACCCAGGCGCTTCATCTATATAAAAAAGACTGAGTTCAAGTTACACTACAGCAATGACTACACGAGTTAAAACGGCAACTGAGATTTTATCAATGCGGGAGAGCGGACGCATCTTAGGCTTGATTCTATCTAAACTTGAGGCTTTGGTGGAGCCCGGAGTATCCACTAAAGATCTTGCAATAGTCGCTGCTCGCGAACTTAAAGCTTTAGGTGTCAGTGCTCCTTTTCTTGGTTATCAGGGGTTTCCGGATGTAATCTGTATTTCGCTAAATGACGAAATCGTGCACGGCATCCCAAGGGCCGACAGGATTATTAAAGACGGAGACCTAGTTAGCTTAGACTTCGGCGTAAACTACCGCGGCATGATAACCGATAGCGCCCTAACAGTAATTGCTGGAAAATCCAACAATACGCAGGCCAGTGATTTAATTAAATACACTGCCGCCTCCCTGGAAGCCGGAATTGCAGCCGTGAAAGACAATGTTAGAACCGGAGATATTGCAGCAGCGGTTGAAGCAGTACTTAAGAAGCATCGTTACGGAATCGTGCGCGATCTAGTCGGACATGGAGTTGGCCATGAACTGCACGAAGACCCGAACATCCCTAATTATGGCCGGGCCAATACCGGTCCATGGCTAAAAGCCGGAATGACGATCGCCATTGAGCCAATGGCTACGTTAGGCAGCGAGCAGGTCATACTAAAACCAGACGGCTGGACAGTCTGTACCCGGGATGGTTCGCTTAGTGCTCATTTCGAACACACCGTCCTGATAACTAATGATGGCGCTGAGATCCTAACCCAGAGACCGAACTAAATTCTTTGACCGAACCCCATCAGGTTAATGTTTTATGGCTAACGAGAAGGGCTACTTGACTGTTCTAGGGAATGAAAAAGGAGTATTTATGCTTCAAAATGGCTCAAGCTACGTTTACATCCTTGCCCAAGGTAAAGAGTTAGCGTTATACTTACCACAATGCGCGACTCGCAAACTAATTGCTTCGTAGGTCTAGACATCGGTACTAGCCAGGTTCGATGTGTAGTTGGCATGATTGATCAAAACTCAGCCGGTAAACTATCGGTTATTGGGCACGGTTCAGCTAAAAACAGTGGCATGCGCAAGGGTATGGTCGTACATGTTGACGATGTAGCGGAAGCTATTATCCAGGCAATCAATGAAGCTGAACGGATAAGTGGACAACAGATTCATCGTGCTACGGTAAACGTAAACGGTTCGCACGTGCTGGGCTTTAACTCTAAGGGAGTGATTGCAATTAGTGCCGCCAATCGCGAGATTTCTGTAGAAGACAGAATGCGAGTCGAAGAAGCTGCGACCGTCGTGTCATTGCCTCCAAATCGCGAGATTATTCAATTCTTTGCCAAAAATTATTCCTTAGATGGCCAAACAAACATCAAAGATCCAGTAGGTATGCACGGCATCCGCTTAGAAGTTGATGCCCATATCGTAACTGGTGCCACACCAAACCTACGCAATCTTGCTCAAGCTCTTGAGAAAGCTGAAGTTAACCCAACAAACTACACTGTCTCCAGCTTGGCCGCGGCTGAAGCCATTCTCAGTCGTCAGCAAAAGGAGGCCGGAACTCTAGTCATGGACATAGGAGCCGGCACTACCAACTTAATCGTAGTTGAAGACGGCGAAATCCAGCATGTAGCGGTAATCCCGGCGGGCGGAATTAATCTAACTAATGATCTGGCAATTGGGTTGAAGACTGATTTAGATGTAGCGGAGAAGGTAAAACTGGAGCATGCCTCGCTGCTGCCTCAGCACGATAAGACAACGGCGACCGTTAGAGTTAATAAGCAATCTTACAGTTTTGAAGTAAGTGATATTGCCATGATTACCGAGGCTAGAATTGAAGAGCTGCTTGAACTAGTAGACAAAGAACTAGTTAGGATTAAGCGATCGCATAAATTGCCGGGAGGGGTGGTTTTGAGCGGTGGCAGTGCAGCCTTGCCCGGTATAGCAGAATTTACGCGCGACAAATTGCAGTTGCCGGCTCGAGTCGGAAAGATACAAAATGTCGGCGGTTTAGTGGATACCGTCGAAGGTCCGGCCTATTGCACGGTGGTTGGTTTGATGATGCTAGACATGCTTTTGCTGCCGAATTCGATACTGCCACAAGCCAAACTAACCCAGTCATTTCCGGTAATCGATAACTTGCTCAAGCGCTTTTCTAAGAAGTAATTCATACTAAAGAACAAAAAAATAGTACACACTAAGAACGGACTAAATTGCCTGAACAACCAACAAGCTTATGTTTATTTAGTCATGGATAATACATAAACCAAACGCATACATTTTTATTGACCTTAGATGTAGCAAGGGTATACTGGAATTAGAAATTAGCAGGTCAGGGAGATAATATATATGGCACAGGTCGTAGAACCCGAGATTGAAACGTTCGCTCAAATCAAGGTCGTTGGCGTAGGTGGAGCCGGTGGCGCCGCGGTGAACCGAATGATTGAGGCTGGGGTAGAAAACGTGGAATTTATTGCCATTAACACTGACGCCCAAGCCCTTCATTACTCTAAAGCCGATAAAAAAGTACACATCGGTAAAGACACGACCAAAGGCTTAGGCTCAGGAGCTAATCCGAAGACCGGACAATTAGCGGCTGAAGAATCGGCAGACGAGATTAAGAAAGCGTTGCACGGTGCGGATATGGTTTTTGTGACTCTCGGTGCCGGCGGTGGGACAGGCAGTGGCGCCGGACACATTGTAGCTAAACTGGCAAAAGATGACGGCGCACTAGTAGTCGGTTTTGCTACTAAGCCATTTGCTTTTGAAGGAGATAAGCGCCGGCGTAATGCCGAAGAGGCAATCGATAAGTTGCGCCAGTCAGTGGACACCTTGATTATTGTGCCAAATGATCGCTTACTGCAGACAATCGATCGCCAGACTCCTTTAATTGAGGCCTTTAAAGTAGCCGATGACGTGCTGCGTCAGGGAGTCCAAGGAATATCCGATTTAATTACCGTACACGGATTGATTAACCTAGATTTTGCGGACGTTAAGACTGTAATGGTCAATGCTGGAACCGCCTTAATGGGTATTGGTAGGGCCAGTGGTGACGAGCGTGCGGTTAAAGCCGCTAAACAGGCTATTGAGTCGCCTCTGCTTGAGGTATCGATCGATGGTGCCAGGGGCATTCTATTTAACGTTATTGGCGGCGAAGATTTGGCAATGCACGAAATTAATACGGCCGCGGAAGCAATTACGGCCGCGGCCGATCCGGAAGCTAACATTATTTTCGGAGCGACCATTAACCCTGACTTGGTGGGTGAAATTATTATTACCGTTGTGGCGACCGGTTTCGATGCCAGTTACTATGCCGAACGACCGAAACAGCTAAGTTTTGCAGCTCAAGACAAAGAAAAAGGATCTTTAGTCCCAGCGGACGAAGAAGCCGCAATGAGTGGCATCGATACTGACCTTGAAGAAGTTGAGGTAGACTTTGTGAGCGAGACTCAGAATATGCCTAATATCTGGACAATTGACGAGGAAGAAGAAATTGATAACGGCACAAAGAATGAAGCTGACGATAAAGATGATGATTCTGGCGAAAATGAGGCAGACAATAACCACGAAACCTTTGTTAGTAGCAAGCTGGACGAAGATCTCGAAAAGCCATCTTTTTTGCGTCGTCTAGGACGCAAACATAAGTCTGAAGAAGAAGATTTAAAAAAGTAATTTCTACACTGAGCATATTTCGATGCAGATTCTTGGCTTAGCGCTAGACCACATCAAGACATTGTTACCTCAAAAGTTGGACTAAAACTCTTAGTCCGTTCATGATACTTTTGGCCGCAGCAGGTCGTTCTTAAAAGTAAATAATACAGCGCCAAAACTATTGCAAAGCGCTATAGCTAGAGCTATATTGGTATTACCAAGCGCTATATATGGACATTAGCTATGGCGCGACAGCGTACTTTTAAAACAAACATCGCATAAAAGAGCAAAAATATTAGTACCAAAACTAGCTTAAACTATGTTTTTGGCGAACTGGAGGATCCTAAAAAAGGATGAATTGCAATAAATGCCAAAGTGACGATATTCGAGTCATTGAGTCACGCGATGTAGCGGACGGGCAGGCAATCAGGCGTCGCAGGATGTGCAATGCCTGCGGTCAGAGATTCACTACTTACGAGCGAATCGAAAGACCCCAGCTAATCGTGATTAAGCATGACGGTACGCGCCAGCTGTTTAGCCGCGATAAGTTACTCGGCGGACTGTATAAGGCTTGCGAGAAGACTCCGGTTACGAGTGTACAGCTTGAGAGGATGGTTACGGACATTGAGGATAGCCTCTACGCTTCCGGAGACCAAGAGGTAAACTCGGCGGCAATCGGTAATCTAGTCATGGAACGCCTAAGCCTACTTAATGAAGTCGCCTATGTGCGTTTCGCTAGCGTCTATCGGCGCTTTAAGGACATTGCCGGATTTGAACGTGAGTTGTCGCATATCCGGCGTCAAAACCGTTCGAGCGAGCCAACTCAAAAAGTATCGGATTGAACATTCTCTTTGTTCCATAACTAGTTTATGAACCAAAGAGAGCTTTCAGGAAGCGTTTTAACAGACGCTTTTTGTAAACTCTAACAAAAACTATCAAACAATTAAAAACTAAAAAGAGCTTAAAGGGTTGGCAAGGGCTACTGTGTGAGGGGCTCTATGTCTAGCTCTAGCTAATTAAAGGGAGAAAAACAATGGGACAAGCAACCGATATTGGTGCCGGCAGGCTATTTACCCCGGCCAAGAGTAAAGCATACGATCAGTTAGAGTGGGAAACTCGCCACTCGCTGCTAAGTAATCCTCAAACTAATGAGGTAGTATTCGAGCAAAAAGATATTGAATTTCCGGTTGGTTGGTCCCAGAACGCAGTTAACATAGTAGCCCAGAAATACTTTAGCGGTACTCCGGGTACTCCTGAGCGGGAGCGCTCCCTGAAACAGTTAATCGACAGAGTAGTTGATACGATTACCGAGCATGGGCTAAAGGGAGGTTATTTTGAGTCGGAAACCATCGCTGAAGATTTTCAAGAAGAACTAAAGTATATTCTTGCCACACAGCGGGCGGCTTTTAATTCGCCGGTTTGGTTTAATATTGGCGTTCCAACACGCTCCCAACAAGCCAGCGCCTGTTTTATTTTAGGAATAGAAGACACCATGCCTTCGATACTCAACTGGTATGTTGAAGAGGGGATGATTTTTAAGGGTGGATCCGGTGCTGGGATTAACCTTAGCCCTTTAAGGAGTAGTGTTGAACAGCTAAGTCGTAGTGCGGGAACCGCAAGCGGTCCTTTAAGTTTCATGCGTGGTGCAGATGCTAGCGCAGGGGCAATTAAGAGCGGCGGCAAGACAAGGCGTGCAGCAAAGATGGTCATTCTAAATGTTGATCACCCGGATGTATATGATTTTATCTGGAGTAAGGCAATCGAAGAGCGCAAGGCGCGAGATCTTGAGAGCTTGGGTTGGGATATGACTTTAGACGGCAAGGACAGCTTTTCGGTGCAATACCAGAATGCCAATATATCAGTAAGAGTAACCGATGAATTTATGCAAGCTGTCGAGGATGATGGCGATTGGGATCTTAAAGCGGTGACGACCGGCAAAACAGTGCGTACCGTAAAAGCCCGTGATCTTTACCGTCAGTTTGCCGAAGCGGCATGGGAATGCGCCGATCCCGGCATGCAGTTTGATACCGTTATTAATCACTGGCACACTACCCCCAAAGCCGGACGGATTAATGGTTCAAATCCTTGCAGTGAGTACATGCACTTAGACAATTCAGCCTGCAATCTGGCCAGCCTCAATCTGCTGAAGTTTCTAAAAGAGGATGGATCATTCCAAATTGATGAATTCAAACACACTGTAGAGCTAATTTTTACTGCGCAGGAAATCTTAGTTGGCTATAGCGAATATCCGACCGAGAGTATTGGCAAGAACGCCCTCGCCTATAGGGAACTAGGGATCGGTTACGCCAACCTAGGGGCACTCCTGATGGCTCAAGGACTGCCATACGACAGTGACGAGGGAAGAGCTCAGGCCTCTGCTATAACGGCCTTACTTACCGGATACGCCTATGCGACATCGGCTAAAATGGCCGCTAAAGTCGGTCCGTTTGCCGGATTCAATAAGGACCGCGAAGGAATGATCAGGGTATTAAAACAACACCGGGCAGAGGTTTCAAAAATCGATGCCAGTTTGGTTAGTGAAGACCTGTTGAGCGCGGCAACAAATGCCTGGGACGAAGCGGTCGAACTAGGTGAGCGTCATGGGGTGCGTAACTCTCAAGCTAGCGTTCTAGCTCCTACTGGGACAATTGGCTTGATGATGGACTGTGATACTACCGGTATTGAGCCGGACTTAGGACTAGTAAAAGTCAAGAAACTGGTCGGTGGCGGTACGATGAGTATCGTTAACCAGACAGTTCCTCGGGCTCTCAAATCCTTAGGCTACAAGAAAGACCAGATAGCCGACATTGTTAAATACATTGACGACGAGAAGACAATTATTGGTGCTCCACATCTAAAGAGTGAGCATTTGCCGGTATTTGCTTGTTCGATGGGAGACAACTCAATTCATTACCTAGGACACGTCAAAATGATGGCAGCCGCTCAGCCCTTTATTTCCGGAGCAATATCCAAGACGGTCAATATGCCCGAGGAAGCTAGCGTGGAGGATATTGAACAGCTACACCTCGATGCCTGGAAAATGGGTCTTAAGGCAATTGCCATTTACCGGGATAATTGCAAGGTAGCCCAACCGCTATCGATGGCTAAAAAAGATGGCGAGCAAAAGACCGTGCCCAAATCTGATAGCCGGATTATCGTAAACGGTCCTGCGAGGAAAAAACTACCTAAAGTTCGCACCAGTCGAACCTATAAGTTCCAGATTGCAGATTTGGACGGCTATTTCACGGTTGGCGAGTATCAAGACGGTAAGCCGGGCGAGCTGTTCATTAACGTCAGCAAACAGGGAAGTACCCTCAGAGGGCTGATGGACTCTTTCGCCATATCTGTTAGCTTGGGTTTACAATACGGCGTTCCACTTAAGCACTATGCAGGAATCTTGCGGGGAACATCATTTGCGCCTTCCGGAGCGACTGACGATCCGGAGATCAGAACCGCCAGCTCAATTACAGACTATATTCTCAGGCGTCTAGCCATGGACTACTTAAGCTTCGATGACCGCCTTGAGCTGGGACTTGCTGATTTAAGTGATTTGACCATGCCTGAGACGCAAACCGAGCTAAATATCCCCGAGCCAGCTCCGGTGGCAACCCCAAAGAGTAGCTTTAAAGAGCCTGAACCGGTTGCTGTTCAGCAGCTTACTAGCGTGAGTAGCGTTAGTTATAGCGAAACCAGTAAACAGCTTATTGTTGACCCCTCAGCTCCACTTTGCTACAACTGCGGTAATATTACCCAGCGCTCGGGAAGCTGTTACGTCTGCTCATCGTGCGGCAGCACTACTGGCTGTAGCTAAGCCGTTAATTTCCGGGCCTTTCTAATCAGCGCCAATGAGGGTTCGTGCTAGACTAAAAGCATGAAAGTACTCGTGCTTTACCAGCCCCATTCCGAGCATCGGATTGCAGTTGAAGAGCTAGTTCGAGAATACAAACAGCTGTATCCTGGTTCAATGATTGAAGTTCTAGACGTTGAGCAGGAAGACGGAACTGCAATGGCTAAACTCTACGGCATGATGCGCTACCCTAGTTTTATGGTGCTACGTGACGACGGGAGCATGGTTCAAAGTTGGGAAGGAGAATCTGAGCTACCGCGTCCTGAGGATATAATTTACTACGCTAGCTCAAATCTTTAGTAAATGCTAAACTGAAAGGTGAAGCGTCCGTCTGAGCAGTTATCAGCTGCGATGGACCGGGAAGAAACGCCAAGACAATATTTTGGCGGACTAGAACCCGCCGGCAAGGTCCGTAATACCTTAAATCAAGTGCTTTTGAGTAAAACCTCAAAGGAAGTCGGATGGTACCGTCCCTAAATCAAGGGGATTCCGATGACCTTTGAGGTTTATTTAATTTTAAGAGGTTAAAGTGGCGAGAGAATTATGAAATTCAAACAACATAGTCGTAGGCCGGCAATTGAGTATGAAAAAGACTTAATTAAGTACTGGCAGGAGAACAAAACATTTGAGCGTTCAGTAGAGGAGCGACCCAAAGATAACTCCTATGTTTTCTATGACGGCCCACCCTTCATAACCGGCGTACCGCACCATGGAACTCTGCTTTCTAGTATCGTCAAAGATGCCATTCCTCGGTACTGGACAATGAAGGGAAAGCGCGTCGAGCGGGTTTGGGGCTGGGATTGCCATGGTTTACCTGCGGAAGTATTTACCGAGAAGAAGTTAGGCATTTCTGATAAGCGGGATATAGGCACCAAGATTAGTCTTGAAGATTACATCTTAACCTGCCGCGAGAATATGGTCGTGACCGGTAATGAATGGGAGAGCACGATTCAACGTGTTGGACGTTGGGTAGATTTTAAAGGCGCCTATCGAACTATGGACAAAGACTTTATGGAGTCAGTTTGGTGGGCCTTTAAGCAGCTTTATGATAAGGGAAAGATCTACGAAGGCGAGAAAGTTCTGCTTTACTGTATCCGTGACGCAACCCCTATTTCAAAGGCTGAAGTGGCTCAGGATAATTCGTACCAGGACGACACCGATCCTTCAGTTTACGTTAAATTTAAGCTAGCCGGTACCAAAAATAGCTATTTGCTAGCTTGGACCACTACACCGTGGACGCTACCTGCTAACACGGCGGTTGCCGTTAACCCTAACCTTGATTACGCCGAAGTGGAGCTGGACGGGGATGTCTTTATCTTGGCAAAACAACTACTGGACAAAGTTCTAGTTAACGAAAAGCACCAACCGCTAGCATTCAAGCTGCTAAAAACCTTTAAGGGTAGTGAATTGGTTGGTAAAAGCTACGAACCGTTGTTTGAAAATCTTGGTAAACGGGCTCATCAAGTCTGGGCGGCAGATTATGTAAGCGTAGAAGAAGGTACTGGCGTAGTTCATCTTGCCCCTGCTTACGGCGAGGAGGACTACGAGCTGGCACAGCTAAACCATATACCGATTGTTGCAAATGTAGACGATTACGGAATTTACAATAGCGGTGAATGGGAAGGAATGCAGGTCTGGGAAGCTAACCGCCAGATTGCAAAAGAGTTGCATAAACGCGGTATAGTCTGGAAAATTGATTTTATTACGCACTCTTATCCGCATTGCCACCGTTGCAATACTAAGCTAATTTACCGTGCTCATCCCAGCTGGTTCCTGGATATAGCATCGCAAAAAGACCAGATGCTGGAATTGAACCAGAACGTTAACTGGTTTCCGGAACACATTAAATTAGGTCGCTTTGCTAAAACCGTTCAAAGCGCCCCGGATTGGAATATTAGCCGCGATCGATTTTGGGCTACTGCTATGCCTGTCTGGAAGGGCATAGACAGCGAGGGCAAAGAAAGAATCAAGGTGGTCGGTAGCTATGCTGAGCTCAAAGAACTCTCTGGAGTCGAACTCGAGGATTATCATCGACCCTGGGTGGATGATGTTACCTTTGAGCTGGACGGTGTTGAGTACAGGCGTATCGATAAGGTGTTGGACTGTTGGTTTGAGAGCGGTAGTATGCCGTTTGCCCAGTTCCACTATCCATTTGAGAATACTGAAAAGTTTGAACTTAACTTTCCGGGCGATTTTATAGCTGAGTATGTTGGTCAGGTCAGGGCCTGGTTTTATTATTTGCATACCATATCGACCGGACTGTTTAACAGCAACGCTTTTAGCAATGTTATAGTTACCGGCACTTTGGCCGGCAACGACGGTCGTAAAATGAGTAAGAGCTACGGAAACTTTACTGACCCGAATGAGCTAATGGATCGTTATAGTGCGGATGCACTGCGTTTCTTATTGCTGAGTTCGCCAGTGCTGAATGCAGAAGACTTCTCGCTAGTAGATAAAGACGCCGGAGATGTCAGTCGTAAGCTAGGCATGATTTGGAACATTTATGACTTCTTCAGCTTATACGCCGACGTTGACAATTGGGAGTGGGACCCCGCGTCCGGCTCAATACCCCCAACTTCAAATAATTCACTTGATCTCTGGATTATATCCAGGGTACATCAATTAAACCAATCTGTTGACGCAAATATGCAGGCTTACGATATACCGGGAGCCCTAAAGGACGTTTTACCGTTTATTGACGATGCATCTAACTGGTATGTGCGTCGATCGCGCAAGAGATTCTGGAAATCTGAAAATGACAAGGATAAGAACCAGGCCTATGCAACTCTACACTATGTACTAGTTCAGCTAGCACAGATTCTGGCTCCATTTACGCCTTTCTTAAGCGAAGAATTGTATCGCCTACTTACAGGAGGCGAAAGTGTGCATTTACTTAAGTGGCCCGCTGTCGGGAAGATCGATCAAACATTGCTCGATTCTATGGCTGCCGCAAGGGCAATCATTAACGAAGGCTTAAGACAGCGCGCCGAAGCTGGCATCAAGGTTCGTCAACCGCTGAGTAGCGTGAGTATATTTACTAAAGAGCAAAAAGATCTGGGTTCAGATTTAATTGCAATCATCGCTGAAGAACTTAATGTTAAAGAAGTTAAATTGCACCCTGAAAAAGCAGGGGCTGGTCAATTGCTGGCTGCTGTTGATCTGCGCATTACGCCTGACCTAAAGCGGGAAGGTATAACCAGAGAGATAATTCGTAATGTTCAAAATGCACGTAAGAACGCCGGTCTAGAAGTTGATGATCGGATTGATCTTCAGCTTGGTGCAACTACCAGTGAGATTGAGGAAGCTTTTTCCGAGAAAGCCCTCGCTAACTTAATTCAAAAAGAAACCCTGGCCCTTACTCTAAATCTAAAAGAGCTAGATTCCGCCTACGCTGAAGCTGTTAATATAGAAGGCGGAGAGCTTGGAATTAAACTTAAGCGAGCGAGTCAGTAGATTTAGATTGACTACGCCGATAGATTCTTTTTGACACTTACACCTTATATCTGTTAGAATCAACCGGTAACTTTCTTAGATCTCAAGGATAAATATTATGAAAAAAGCGGTAATTACTACCGGTTCAAAGCAGTATATAGTAGCCGAAGGTGATGTACTTGATGTTGAGAAGCTTGTGGCCGATAAAAATATTGATTTTGAGCCACTTCTAATACTGGACGGTGAAAAGGTTAGCATCGGCAAACCTCTTATTAAAAATGCAAAAGTGAGCGCCGATATTATAGAAGCCGATAAACTGGGCGACAAAGTAACCTCGATTCGCTACAAGGCAAAGAAGCGGGTACACAAAGTTCACGGACATCGCCAACACTTAACGACTATTAAGATCGTTAAGATTGCTTCAAAAACTGAATAGCATAAATTAATACGCCTGTGGATAACTTTGGGGCGTATTTTTTATAGTTGTTAAAAACTCAACCAAGATAAAAACTAACGTAGCCCGTAGCTCATCAATCTTTAGGGGCTCATAACTTGAAAGTTAGTCCTATATTGCAAAAATATCAACGGAAAAATGCCCAAAATATTGCTTTTTTAATACCACAATATGCATGCAAATATTACTCAAAAAATGCTTGATTACTCTTTAGCTAAGGTAGATACTAACTACATAGGATTGGATGGTCCCTGGCCTTGGGAGACTCGCACTAATCCTAAACCAACAAAAATTGGTTAAAATAACAAAACAAGCCTTATAAATAAAATAAAGGCAAAAACTCAACACTAAAGCGTCTTCACAAGACGCAAAATACAATAGGGGTGCTAAATCTGAGCCAACAGCGAAGATGGAGCGCCCCTTATAAGTATCCGGACTAATTTACGACTAATTTAAAAGGTGATACGCTTAAGATCAGATAGGGTGACATGGCAAGACATATCATAGCGGTACTAAACCAAAAAGGTGGCGTTGGTAAAACAACAACGGTCGTTAATTTAGCTATTTTCTTAAGAAAGCTCAATAAGTCCGTTTTGGTAGTAGATATTGATCCGCAAGGAAACGCAACGAGTGGCCTGGGCGTCGATAAGCAGCTAATCACTGCATCAACTAAAGAGTTAATGCTTGGCGCAAAGCCGTTCGAGCAGATTGTCTTACATGCTGAGGGCGGAGTGCACTTAATTCCGACCGCTCAAAGTTTGGCCGGACTTGAGGTTGAACTAGTGAATGGGGTAGACCGAGAATTTCGACTAAAACGCGCTTTAGAGCGTAGTAATTATGACTATATAATAATTGACTGTCCTCCGTCTTTAAGTCTTTTAACCGTTAACGCTTTGACTGCAGCCGACAGTATTATCATTCCGGTGCAAACCGAGTACTACGCGCTAGAAGGTTTAAGCCAACTTTTAGAGGTGATACAACTAATTAAAAGCGGGCTGAATCCAAACATTGAATTGCTTGGTGTATTACTTACAATGTATGACAAACGTACTACTCTAGCCGAGCAAGTAAAGGGAGAGGTGGAGAAGCACTTCGGAGATAAAGTTTTTACAACAGTAGTCCCGCGCAATGTGCGCTTGGCAGAGGCACCTAGCTATGGCATGACCATCTACAGTTATGATAAGTGGAGCAAGGGGGCACGTGCCTACCACTCCTTAGCTAAAGAGGTGCATAACCGTGTTGGCGGTGTCTAAAAACCCCTAAACTTAGAGCTTATGCTATAGTTAAATTAAGAAGAGAATTATGGCTAACAAACAAAAACACGGATTAGGTAGCGGGCTTTCTGCATTAATACCTCAAGACATTGATGCCAGTAAGCTTGGCGAGACCTTGGAAAAGGTTCATAAATTAGCGCTTGATGTAGTAGAGCCTAATAAAGACCAGCCACGCAAACACTTTGATAATACAGGTTTATCTGAGCTTGCGGAGTCGATTAAGCAACACGGCGTAATTCAACCGATTATCGTCGCTCCGTTAAAAAATGGCCACTATCTATTAGTCGCAGGTGAGCGTCGTCTTAGAGCGGCTAAGCTAGCCGGCGAAAAAACCATACCGGCAATCGTAAGGACTTTAAAAGAGCTTGAACGTTTAGAAATGGCCATGATTGAAAACGTACAACGTGTCGATTTATCGCCAATTGAACAGGCAATGGGTATTGAGCATTTACACCAGCAGTTTAGTATGACTTATGAAATGATTGCCAAGAAGCTTGGCAAGGCATTGTCGACAGTGAACAATATTGCGAGGCTGTTACAGTTGCCTGAAGAAGTCATTGAGGCATTGAATAAAAAAATTATCACAGAGGGTCATGCCCGCGCCATACTTTCGCTTAAAGGCTATCCGGAATACCAAAAGATTCTTTTAAAGAATTGCATTGGCGGATGGAGTGTACGTCAAGCCGAACGCTATGTTACGTCTATTAAATCTGGCGCCCGAAATGACAGCGAGGCGAGAGCGAAAGTTGCAGCTGAAACTCCCGAAACTAAAACGCTTAGTGCACGCTTAGGCACGCAGGTTCATATTCGCAGAATGGCCAAGGGTGGACGACTGGAGATTACCTTTACTAGTGACGAGGAATTAGCAAGACTGATTGAGCGGATTCGTTAGAAAAGCTTAGTATCGTTAATCGGTAATATTCTTAAAACCAGCTGACCTACTATTTGGCTGGTGTTTATCGGGCCGAAGATTCTAGAGTCACATGAAACTGGCCGATTGTCCCCCATTACGAATAGTTGGTGTGAGTTTAGTTGAACTGTTTCGTTGTGGTTGGTATAGGGTATAAAGTGCGTTTTGTTGTAAGCCAAAACCGCGTCAGGTTGGAACCCGTGTGGATGTTTTGCGTCGAAAATTGTCACTACGCCGTTTTTAATGACCACCTTGTCTCCCGGTAGACCAATAACTCGTTTAATTAGTTGTTTAGTTCCGGTTTGCTCGCACTCAGTCAAGTTACTCTCATTAAACACGATAATATCGCCCCGTTTGGGTACGTACTGGTGTCCGGTTATCATGGCCCAAGTGCGCGGAACCTTCCAAATAATTAACTTATCTTGGTTCTGTAGGGTCGGTTCCATGCTCGGGCCATCAACGGCATAAGAGCGAAATACATACGTCGTGATTAATAGCGCGAAAACTAAAGCAAGCAAGATCACGCCGGCCAGAGATAGAACGTCGTGCCAACGTGAGTTTTTGGGACTTTGTAGAGCTTGCCCTTCGAGCTTATTTTTTCGGGATTTAAAAATCATAACCACGTTGTACAACTATACCATGTGCCGCTTAGCATCCGAATAGGTTCTAAAGCTTAAGTATTCTGTAGTACTATTAGTAGCAAATGGATGACGTGTTAAGGCGGCTAAAACCGACTAGAGGTTTTTCGTCGCTCGCCCATAATGCGCTGCAGGTCGCCCTGCCGCTAATAATATTTGCGCTAGTAAGGCTAAATCAGGATCAGTTCACTCAACTGGCTATAGCTTTAGTTGTGTTAAGTAAATGGCGCATGTTTGCAGTACGACCACGCTTCTGGCTAGCTAATATTCGCGCCAACTCGATAGACCTTATAGTCGGCGTCTCGGTAGTTATCTTTATGCTCCATAGCTCGACCGCCTTAGTTCAGTTTGCTTGGGCGATAGCTTATGGGATTTGGCTAATCTATCTTAAGCCAGCTAATGGTAGCCTGATGATTTCCATTCAGGCCTGTATTGGTCAATTGGCCGGACTGAGCGCCTTATACCTGCTTTGGCCAAACGGTCCAATCTATGGGCTGACTATACTGACGGGTCTAATTTGTTTTCTGGCTGCGCGTCACTTCTTTGATTCATTTGATGAGAGTTACTCGAGACTCCTAAGTTACCTGTGGGGTTATTTCGGAGCTTCGCTGGCGTGGCTATTAAGTCACTGGCTGCTTTACTACGGCGTCTTCTCGCAGCCTACAGTACTGCTAATAACCATCAGTTACGCTATCTCAGCGCTTTATTACTTGGACCATAACGATAAGTTGAGCAAGGCCTTTAAACAACAGCTGATTGCGTTTATGCTAGTAATCGTTGTAGTTGTCATCATTTTCTCAGATTGGGGCAGTAAAGTAGTTTAAACGTAAAGTAAATATGCAAGG
>DAHWQR010000003.1 GCA_027340655.1 Candidatus Saccharimonadota bacterium | reverse complement strand
ACTACCGCCATGTCGCGAGCTACATCTGCTGGTCTCTTCTGGTTAAAGTTGGGTGTGTGATCCTGTGTAAAGGCAAAATATGTTTGACCATTAGCCTTAAACACAATCGGACTGCCTTTAGCTTCATCTATTGGGCCAGGTATGTCGATTTCCTTAGCAGTTACCGTAACCTCACCGCCCTTATCGAGACGAACAACAAGATTGGTTAAGTCTCTAAACAGTGTTTTCTTATCTACATGCTTTGCATTTGCTTGAGGACGAGTAGCAGCACTTGCTTCATTGGCTACAATACCCCTGCCGGCTAAAGCTAAAGCTGATACTGCCACTGCAGTTTTTAATGAGTTTTTGCTAGAAGGTGATTTATTAGGACTTTTCATATCTATCAAATATAACACATTGTTAGGTATTCGTCAACATAGTCGCATTAGATAAAAAGTAATGTTACCGAAATAGTACCGGTTAGATACTAATAGTGTTACCGTAATTCTCACTATGAAGAGAGCTATGAAACACGCCATAATTAAGGAACAGCTGCCGGCCTACCTAAAGGCAGATAAGAAACAAAAGGGCGCCATTTTATGTAACGTCATGTCAGTTACTAAGATGCCCAGGAAATCACTCATCAGAGCACTAGCCCGTGAGCGAAAACGCTCTAAGTGGAAAGCTCCGCCTAAGTTTGGTAGGCCGAAATATTACACCAGGGAAACTGAAGCGGCTCTGGCCTGGCTCTGGGAGCAGTACGACTATCCCTGCGCTGAGAGATTGCACGACGAGATCCCTGAAGCTATTAGGATCTTCATTAGGGATAAGATGTGGAATTACTCTGAGGAAGCTACCGAACAACTGTGGAATATGAGCCTGGGAGCTATGAAGCAGCGCACTACGGTTATGGCTAAAAAGAAAGGTTTGCTTAGAGGACAGAGCACTACCAAATCTAGTGAATTGCTTAAGAGCGTGCCGGTCTTCTTTGGTTCCTGGGATAAGAAAGCAGCTGGTAACGGCCAGATAGATACTGTTGTCCATAGTGGGCCGAAACTGATGGGCAC
Source organism: Candidatus Saccharimonadota bacterium (assembly GCA_027340655.1). Lineage (GTDB taxonomy): Bacteria > Patescibacteriota > Saccharimonadia > Saccharimonadales > UBA4665 > JAJZWH01. The sequence goes on along the minus strand of DAHWQR010000003.1, from coordinate 57,264 downwards.
CATGGCCTACACGGTTAATTATGTCGATGTTGCTACTTATTGGCAGGAACCGGTGGCTCAGCTGAACAAGAGTAGCCGGGCTACGCTAGCCAGCATGGAGACTATTAAAGATAGACTGCCGTTCCCATGGCTGGGCGTTCACCCAGATAGCGGCTCCGAGTTCATTAACGAACTGGCCTTGCCCTGGTTTGAGGACAATGGTATTGAATCAAGCAGATCTAGGCCTAACAAGAAAAACGACAACTGTTTCGTGGAGCAACGTAACTTAGTCGTAGTCCGTAAATATGTCGGCTATGAGAGATATGATTGCAAGGAAGCGGTTGAAGCTATGAATGGCCTGTACGCGACACTAAGACTATATATTAATTTCTTCCAGCCAACCTTCAAGTTAATTGAGAAGCGTAAGGTTGTCACTAAAGATGATGGCCAAAAACAGGTTCAGAAAAGCTACCGGAGAGTTTATGACGGCGTAAAAACACCGTATAAACGAGTGCTGGATAGAAATGACATTGATAAGTCAGTTAAAGATAAGCTGACAGAGCAATACGAAAGCCTAAATCCTAAAGTTTTACGTGATAAAATCCATATATTAACAAGTAAGTTGGAAAGGACTCAGCGAGAACTTGGTTACCACTATTAGAAAAGCTCATGCTTAAACAGTACCTTTTGGTAACACTTACTTAATATCTAACGCGCTCAAGTTTGGCGGGGATCAGTTACGCCGGTAGTTAAGATTTCCCAGTTTGTAACATTATTGAAGCGGTTTTGCTGGGCATTAATCTGCGCGCTGCCAAGACCATAGACGTTACCGTTAGTAATATATATCTCTCTAGGTTGGTAAAGGCCGAGAGCCGGCGCGTCCTTCTGCCAGGCGGCCAAAAATGGCTCGTACTTAATTACTCTTAGAGCGGGGTCTAAACGTGTCCTGGCATCCTCAAGAGCGATACTTGCCGTATTGCTGTCATACTCTGACAGATTAAGGTTGCTGGAGCGCGGATCATACTGAGACTTATCCCAGTAGACGAAGACATCCGGGTCGTTGCCTATGGAGATCCCATCCAAGGTGGAGTCGTAGTTATGATCAGCTAAGCTAATTGCATAAGTATCCGGGCTTTCGAAGATTGGCATTAAGTTCACTCCTAGCGTCCGCCATTGCTTAGCAAGGATGCCAACAACCAGCCGGTTCTCAGGGGTATCGGTAGTAACTAGATTAAAGCTAAGCTGTTGCCCGGCTTTGTAGCGGTAGCCGTCTTTAGCTAGTACCCAACCATCAGAGTTTAGTAGGGCCTGAGCCTGGGCTACCTGATTTGTGGCCTCGGCATATTTCGGGTTAAAGGCCAATTGCCCCTGTAGCAATGGTTCGGTTACCGGATACGTCTGGTAACCGAGCTTGTTGATCACGGCTTGGGGGTCAGACCCCATAACCAAAGCCTTGCGAATATTTGAGTCACTTAAAATACTACCTTGCGTTTTAAAGAAAACATAGCTTCCAGCTGTCAATATTAAACTGTGAACTTCGACCCCGGGCATAGTTTTAATCGTATTAGGCACACTGTTTAATCCGGCCAGACCGTTTAGTTGCCCTGACTGAAAAGCTGCCAAAAGTTGGTTTTGACTGGCATAGGCATGCATAATAAATTCGCTTAATTTAGGCTTGCCGAGAACGTAGTGGCTAAACGGCAGCAGGGCAATTTGTTCGATGGCGTTTTGGGGCGTATTGCCACTAACTTCAAGAGCGTGCCAGCTAAAGGGGCCGGCGCCAACCGGATTATTGGTATTAAAGGAGGCCGAGCGCAAGTTAGCGGGGTCAACATTGCCTAGCAAGTGCTTGGGAATTATGCCTACAGTCAAATTGTAGGGAAATGAGGCTAGCGGGTTCGGTAGCTTAAACTGAACTGTTAGGGGATTCGGGGCGCTGACACTAATGTCTTGCCAGCTAGAGAAAAGCGGTGACTGGGCGTTGGAGTTTTGGATCATATCGATAGTAAAAACAACATCTGCGGCTGTCAGTGGCTGTCCATCCTGCCATTTCAAGTTTGGCCGCAGGGTTACGGTGTATAAGGTTCCGGCCGAGTCAACGCTATAGCCGCTAGCCAAAACGTCCACCAACTGGTTGTTGGAGTTATATCCCAAAAGACCGGCAAAAATAAGTTGCGACAGGCTGGTATCCACCTCTCCGGTAGCATATATTGGGTTGACATTTGTCAGCCCGCCAAGGATTCCCTCGTTATAGATGCCGCCAGGTACCGGTTGAACGGTTTGGAAATAGTGGTTCAAAGAAATAATTTGCCAGACACTGGCTAGCCCGAGCAATAGCCAAAATAAAAGCCAGACGCTAACGAAACGGCGGACTGCCACTAAGTGCCCGACACGGCTGTAGAGGTTTTTCTCAATCGAGCGGCTTGCCTGTTTTGACAGATCAAGAGCTTGCACACGGCGCCTGAGTATGACCCGGCGCATCTTTTGGTTACGCATAATTTTAAATGCGCGTCTTGGCTTAACCTATGGCGCTAAACAATAAAGAAAGCGAAAAGATAATGGCCGAGATAATTGTTAGCTGAAAAATTGTCTTTTCGGTACCCCGCCTGGTGGTGTTAACATCACCTGCTCCGCCCAATCCGGCACCTAAGGAGGCACCGCGGGTTTGCACCAAAATGAGCAGTACCATGAGCAGCATAGAACCGAAAGCTATGTAGTCATATATGTTCATAGAATATCTAACTCTCTTACCTTAATGGCTTTATTAATTATTAGTTTAGCAGGATAATTGTTAACTCCGCAAATCCTTAGCAGTTAGTTCAAATCTAAAGCTTGGCTGGCAGCTTGGAACTCAATACTTCAGTTCCTTTGGCGGTAATTAGAATGTCATCTTCGATTCGCACCCCAATTCCCTCCTCCGGCAGGTAAATACCCGGCTCCAAGGTAATGACGCTGCCCGGCTGCAGCGGCTTAGTGTAGTCGCCAACGTCATGCACGTTCAGGCCCAAAAAATGCGATGCGGCGTGCGGGAAATATTCCCTAATAGTCTCCTGCCTAAGGTCTTTTGTGACACCTAGTTGCTTTAACTTTAGGCCAGCGAATTTGGCGACTTTCGCCTCGTATCCCCGAAGATATACCCCCGGGCCAAGTAAGCTTAGCGCATAGTCCTGGGTTTCCTTGACGGCATTAAAAACATCTTCCTGGCGCTTGGTTGGTTTGGCAGTTTTTAGCATTCTCGTGATGTCGGCTGCGTAACCGCTAACTTCAGCCCCGACATCGCAAATAACGATTTCGCCGTTCTTAAGGCGCGTGGAGTTGCTAATGTAGTGCATCGTACAAGCTCGAGAGCCGCCAGCGACAATCGGTTCAAAGGCATGGCCTCTGGCTCCACGGAAACGAAAACCGCGGCTAATATCCGCTTCCACCTGATACTCGTATTTATACGTGCCGTAAGGTTTCGCTAAGACTTCCTTTAGGGTGCCGAGCGTAATATCTATTGCCTGCTTAATCGCTTCAAGCTCAACCGGCTGCTTAACAACCCTTAGAGATGCCAGCTGAGCACGGATATCTATTAGCCTTAACTCTTCTCCGGCATGTTGCTTTAGGCGATCCACGAAACGCGAGCGGGCAGGATTAGCATACAGCCCATACTGTTCAATGAAAGACGGAGCCGGAGCTAGGGTTGCTACTTGTTTGGTACGTGCCAGCAAGCCGTCAAGTCGCCTCCAACCGCTGGCTTCGTTAATAATGTCACTCACGCCGGAGGTTTTAGCGAGCAAACGCTTATCTATTTGTCCATCAAAGGTTACCCGTGAGCCTTCACGGATTGGCACAATTAGAAACTCCCGTTGCTGATCAATCACTAGAGTAATGTCCGGGTCATTGATTCCGGTCAGATACCAAAAGTTGGCGTCTTGAGTAAAGGGATAGGTGGTATCGGCTCCACGCTGCAGCAGACCGTTGGCGGTAACGGCTATTGGCAAGTCCGCAGGTAGCTGAGCAATCAGGCGCTGACGGTTGGCCTTAAAAAATTCGGCATCAAACTTTAGTTTAGACATACTTTCGCTCACACATTCACCTTCTAGCTTAGCAGACTAGAGCTTTTACTGAGATATTCTTGAACAATATTGGCTTTTTTGGGACCGAGCACTTTAGATAGTTCATTTTCACTGGCCATAGTTACCGCTTTTAGAGAACCGAAATGCCGGAGTAGCTTTTTGGCACTGGAAGGACCGATGCCTGGAATCGACTCAAGCGTCGAACCGCTAACCCGTTTAATCTTTAGGCTCGAGTGGTAGCTAACTGCGAAACGGTGACTTTCATCGCGCACCCTTTGAAGTAATTTAGTAATGTTCGTGCTATGGGGTAAGCTGAGCATCACAAATTGACCGGAAAAAACAGCGTGCCCGTGTAATTTATCCAGCAGCTGGTAGTTTAGTTTAACCTTGCTGCGGTTAACGTCAATGACAATTTGTTCTTCGCGTTTCGCGAGACCAATAAATACTACCTGGCTTGCGGTTTTGGCCTCGTCCCGGGCATCTAATGCCGCTTCCAGCTGGCCCTTACCGCCATCGATTAGCACTAGGTCCGGTACCCCCCAGCTAACAAGGTTTTTCTGGCTAAAACGGCGAGCGATGGTTTCGTGCATGTTATAAAAATCGTTATTAATGTCGTACTTGGTTTTAAACTTCCGGTAGCTGGTCTTATTGCTTACTCCGTTCGTAAATACCACCATTGAAGCGACCACGTCCGTTCCCTGCATGTGGCTAATATCGTAGCCTTCAATTCGGCGCGGGTAGGCCTTCAGACTCAGTAGTTCTACCAGTTCGTTTAGGGCCTGATCCTTACTAATATCTAGGAACTCCTTGTCGGAAAAGACTATTTGTTGGCTAAGCCGCTTCAGGCTTTCGATTTGGTCGCGCTTGCGGGCGGCCTGCTCAAAGTCTCGTTTGGCTGCAGCCTGCTTCATCTCACGCTCCAGTTCAAGTATTAAGGTTGCCCGTTTGCCGCTAATATATTCCATTAAGCGCCTTAGGTTTGTCCGGTAGTCGTTTAGTGAGGTACGCCCTTCCTCGAGTCCCGGATCAAGTCCCAAATGATAACTTAAGGTCGCTCGCTTCTGGTTCGGCTGGCGCTTGGTGGCATAGGGGAAAACCCGTCGCAACAATTTTAGGGCTTGGCGAATTGCGGCGATTGAAGTATAGGGGCCGAAGTAGCGCGCCCCGTCATCTAGCGGACGACGCGTAAAACTGACTGTCGGATAGTCGCTGTCATAATCAATACGCACGTAAACCAGGGATTTGTCATCTCTTAGCAAAATGTTATAGCGCGGCAGGTAGCGTCTAATCTGCTCGGCTTCAAGAAACAAAGCGTCCAGCTCGCTATCCACGACCATCCATTCAATATCGGCAATTTCCCTGACTAGGGCGTCAGTTTTCGGGTCGCGGTAACGGCTCTTTTGGAAATACTGCCGAACTCTATTTTTAAGTACCGAGGCTTTGCCGATATAGATAATCTCGCCTGCTTTATCCCTGTAGAAATAGACGCCCGGACTGGAAGGCAGAGCTGAGAGTTTCTGCTCTAACTTTTGACTCAACATATAAGGGTATTGTACTTCACAATAAAAAGCCAGACCTATCTAGCGCAAGGCAAAATAGGCAATCAAACCAACTAACAGCACAATAATAACCGCTAAGATGGCATTAGCTAGCGACGGGCCGAAAGATTTCGGAGTCGCCACAGGCGCCAATGGAGCGCTGCTCATTAGCGGGGCTGCTTGAGGTTTATCTACTAGTGGCTGCTTATTAGTGGAAGCTAATATCTGGTTAAGCAGTTCGTCGCTAGCCTGGCGCGAACTAAGAGATTGGTTACGTAGGCGCGGGTCTTGTTCAAAATAGTTCTGGCGGTCTAAAATCTCCCGTCTTAATTGAGGCAGGATATTTAACCCCTTATAGTGAGCCTCGACCAAACGCCGCAGGGCGGTTTCGTCAAATAGGTTGTTTTCGAACATGTGCTTAAGCGATGCCCCGTCAACACGTACATTGTTGCTGAGCTCCAGAAGTTCATTCCGGCGCAAGCTTTTAATCTGCTCGGGGTTAGTAATTACGGTCGGTTCACGGCGCTCGGCAACGGTTCTTTCCTTACCGACTACGACTTTCCCGATATGTCCGGCTCGTTCCGGCTTAATAGCCTCCAGCCGGCTTTCACTGCGACCGGGCTGCACGCGCTCAAAAGGCCTATTCGTAACATTGGCGTTGCTATAAATTTCTTTCTGGCGGCTGAGCTGTTGCAAAGTTACTTCTTGAGTCGTGAGTTTAGCTTCCAGACCGGACACTTCGCCCTCAAGCTGTTTTTCTTTGGCCGCCACCTTAACGACCGAAAGCTGCTTTTTAGAGTTAGTCTGACGCTGCTTAATAATACTCGAAGCTAATTTAGGGACTACTTTTGAGCCGGTCCTTTTATAGGGAGGTACTTCTTTTTTAGCGCTTCCGCTAAATGAAGCTTGAGGCCTATAGGTCTCAGCCGGTTCCTGGTTGACGAGCGTTATTGGTGCGGCCTCGGAAATCCGAATGGCCGGACGATTGTCTTGAGTTGGCAATTGTTCAATCTGGCCGTCGTCCAGCTGATGGGCAATTTTGGTAGCCGTGTAGGCGGTTTCCGGCTCGACACCACTAACCACCAATTCCAGAAATTCGTTTACGGGCGGCAGGGGCGGATCTTCAGTTACCGGATTTTGTAAATGCTCTTCGGCCAGTGCCTGGTTAATACTGCTGACCTCTTCTGGGCTCAGCGCAACCGGTTCTGTTTCAGATTGGGCCTGAAGCTCCACTGCTTGCTGATCCTCTAGCTCAATTACAGATTGATCAGTTTCGGCCTCATCCTTAGACTTTGGATCTTCAAACAATGCTTGGGCAATATCCAGGCCAGTTTTTTCTTTGGTCTGATCTTCCTTCTCTTTTAATAGGAACTCGGCCAGCGAAGGTATTTTTTTCTTAACCTTTTTTTCCTGGCTATCACTCGACTCATCATCGTCTTCAGGACTAGGGAATATTGGGTTCACTTCCATGACAAAAATATATTACTTAAATAATTATGAGCGCTTCAGCTTAAAAGTATATCTCTTTGTCTGTTAGAAGAGGCCCTATTATCTGCTTAGGATTCGGTTTTTTCGGAACCGGCACCAGCCGACTCCGATGAAGCCTCGCCGGTTGCGCCTTCTTCGGCGGTTTCGCCTTCTTCGGCCGGAACAGCTTCTTCAGCGCTACCACCTGCCGATTCATTAGCCGCGGCTAGAGCACTCGGCTCGTAAACGGTGGCTACGGCGTGGTTGGTTTCAGTTTTAAGAACGACGCTCGGTGGCAGAATCAGGTCGGCTACGGAGATCTGGTCGCCTATCTCCACTAATTTCTCGGCATCATAGTAAATAACTTCCGGCAGATCCTTAGGCAAGGCTTCGACAGTTACCGATTCAAGGTTATTAAGCACGATTAGGCCGGATCTTTCGGCCGGAGAGGCTTCGTTGCCTTCGTTAAACTGTGGCTCAATTGGTATTTCCGCCTCAACGACTTGGTCGGCGGCAACGGCGTTAAAAACAACATGATTCAGCAGGTGCTTGCGTGGTTCGAATTCCACGGTTTTAATCATTGCAGTGTAGGTTTTTCCACCGGCGCTTAAAATGATTGGATGGTGCTTACCGGCCTGGCGGTAGGCCTTGAGCAAGCTAACAGTGTCAGCTTCAACAATTATTGATGGTTGGCCGTGATCATGAATAACAGCCGGAGTTTTTCCGTCTTTACGCAAGTGTTTAACGGCTTTGCCGGTTATACTGCGCGGTTCTAAAGTCAGATTAATTACATCTTGAGCCATACTTAGCCTATCGTCCCCTGTCTAGTGTTTAGATCTACTTGCATACATTTTACCAGATTACTTAAGAATATGCTTTAAGAATTGGCCGGTGTAACTAGTTTTTACATTAGCCACGGCTTCAGGAGTGCCGCTAGCGACAATCTTTCCGCCGCCGTCTCCACCTTCCGGACCCATGTCAATGAGGTAGTCGGCATTCTTAATAATGTCTAGGTTATGCTCAATGACAATCATGCTATTACCGGCATCAACCAGAGCATGCAACATCTTAAGCAACTTATCGACGTCAGCCATATGCAGCCCGGTAGTCGGTTCGTCCAGGATATATAACGTCCGGCCCGTTGGCCGGCGGCTTAGTTCGCTGGATAGCTTAATCCTTTGGGCTTCACCTCCGGATAAGGTAGTTGCCGGCTGCCCTAGGGTAATGTAGCCCAGCCCGACATCAACCAAAGTTTGCAGTTTGCGGCTAACGGATGGGATGTTGGCAAAGAATTCCAGCGCGGTTTCGCAAGTCATAGCTAAAACATCGCTGATGTTCTTTCCCTTGTAGTGAATCTCCAGCGCCTCATGGTTATAACGCTTGCCGTGACAAACCTCGCAGGGTACGTAAACGTCTGGCAGGAAGTGCATTTCAATCTTAATAATTCCGTCTCCACGGCAGTTCTCGCAACGCCCACCGCGCACATTAAAGCTGAACCTTCCGGCAGAGTAACCGCGCAGTTTAGCTTCCGGTAGCGAAGCGAACAGTTCACGGATTGGCGTAAACAGTCCGATGTAAGTTGCTGGATTGGAGCGTGGTGTTCGACCGATCGGACTTTGATCAATGATGATTGCCTTGTCCAACTGCTTAATACCTTCGATGTCATCGTGACGGCCCGGCACAGTACTGGCCCGATTTAGCCTAGCCAGCAGTTCTTTTGCCAGGATGTCATTGATCAGACTGGATTTGCCGGATCCGCTAACTCCGCTAACCACTACTAAGCTACCTAAAGGAATCGGCACATCCAGGTTCTTAAGATTATTCTCTCTGGCGCCTTTAATTAGCAGTTGTTTACCATTTCCCTGGCGCCGGGTTTTCGGAATCGGAATCTCCAGCTTGCCGGATAGATAACCGGCCGTAACACTGCGCTGCTGTTTTATTACTTGTTCAGGAGTGCCGGCGGCTACTACTTCACCGCCATGGATACCGGCTCCCGGTCCAATGTCCAGTAACCAATCGGCACTGCGGATAGTTTCTTCGTCGTGTTCCACTACTAACACTGAATTGCCGAGATCTCGCAGGCGCTTTAGTGTCTCAATCAAACGCGCATTGTCTCTTTGGTGCCAACCAATACTAGGCTCATCAAGCACGTATAGGACACCGCTTAATCCTGAACCGATCTGAGTCGCCAGGCGGATTCTTTGAGCCTCGCCACCGGATAAAGTAACGGCACTGCGCAGTAGAGTTAAGTAGTCCAAACCAACATCTATTAGAAACCTAAGCCTCGCGGTGATTTCTTTAATTATTAGGCGTGCAATGCGTGTTTCAGTTGGATTGAGCTTAAGTTGATCGACCCAGGCCGCAGCATCGGTAATTGATAGCTGACAGACGTCCATAATCGAGGAATCGTTAACTGTAATTGCCAAGACTTCGGGCTTTAACCGCAAGCCATGGCACTTGTAACAAGGTCTTTCCTGCATAAAACGCTCAATGTCGCGGCGGATAAAATCACTGTCGGTTTCCCGGTGGCGCCGTTCCAGATTAGGAATTACGCCCTCATAAGTTGTCTCAAAACTGCGCCCCGAACCTAGTCGAATGCGGTAGGTTTGCTCTCCGGTTCCATACAAGATCAGGTTTAACTGTTCTTGGGGCAACTCGCCGGTTGGTTGGTGCAAGGAGAAATGATAAGCCTCAGAAACAGCGGTCAGTTTCTTCATATACCAGTTGTCTACATTAATCCGGTTGTAGGGGCGGATTGCGCCTTCGGCAATCGTTAAACGGCCGTTAGGAATAACCAGGTTAGGATCGACTTCGAGTCGTGAACCAATGCCGGTGCAGACCGGGCAGGCACCGTGCGGGCTGTTAAAGCTGAAGGTGCGCGGTTCCAGTTCGGGGATAACTACTTCCGGATGGTTCGGGCAGGCATAACGCAGACTGTAAGTTAAAAGCTCACTGCTGTCGGCATCCAAGACATATACATGGCCCTCGGTTTGATCTAAAGCCTGTTCAACGCTTTGGACTAAACGGCCACGGCTATCTTCGTCAAGGGCCAGCCTATCGACCACTATTTCAATTTTATGGCGTAGGTTTTTGTCGAGACTCGGAAATTCATCAAGAGCATAAATCACTCCGTCCACTCTAGCCCTAGCGAAACCGGCCCGGCTGTACTGCTCGGGAATATGTTCAAAAGCTCCCTTTTTATCGATAACGACCGGGGCTAGAACTATGATCCGATGACCTTTAAAGCGTGAGAAGATTTGCTCCAGTATTCCCTCAATTGTCCTCCGCTCGACAACTACGTTATCGATTGGGCAATGCGGTATGCCGATTCTGGCATAAAGTAATCGTAAATAATCATAGATTTCAGTTACCGTCGCAACCGTGGAGCGCGGATTGCGGCTGGTGGATTTCTGGTCGATGGAGATGGCCGGGCTTAAGCCGTCAATTTGGTCAACATCCGGTTTTTCCATTAAACCTAAGAATTGCCTGGCATAAGAGCTCAGGCTCTCAACATATCGGCGTTGACCTTCAGCATAAATGGTATCGAAAGCTAATGAGGACTTGCCGGAGCCGGAAAGACCGGTAATCACAACCAGCTTGTTGCGTGGAATATCGACACTTAAATTCTTTAAGTTGTGTTCCCGCGCACCTTGAACTGATATTACATCGGCCATAAAACGCTAACCATTCACTTAATTGACAAAGTAAACAATTATAACTGATTTTGCCGCTTTTGACCACTGTCTAAGCACAAGAAGTGGCTATTGAGTGAACGCTTATTGACCTACGTACAATTTCGTGGTATTATTGCCGCTCATCAATCCGTGAGAGGTATATCGGGCAATTACGGTTATGTATCAGTTAGTAAATTTGGGATTAGTGATTGGCACAAAACTCGGTTTTGTCTGGTGGTGTCTGCTTTCGCTTGGCATAATTGCGTTTATTGTATTTAAGCGCTGGCGCAGGCCACTGCTGCACTTTATTTTAAATAACCAGACTATATCCCGGATCAAACGAGAAGTCCGCGCTAGTGCTGGGTCAATCTTCTTCCCCAGTGTAGTCAGCGGGAATCAGGGACTCCCCATACAACTTGAGATCTTCGAGCAAAACCTGACTACGCGCATCCGTTCGTTCCTGCGCCAAATCGGCAATTTGTTTAAAATACAGCGCTAAACGGCTATTGTCTCCACCGCCGAGCAGGTGTCGTCTCAGATATTTATCCCAGCCGGAGCGTTCGCTTTCACTTAGTTCGCGCTTAAAGTTGCGAGCTAGATAAAAACTGCACAGCTGAGCCAATCTATGGTCGCTAAACTTATCCCTTAGATCACGTACCTTACTCGCCGATTCTTTAGCAGCGTGTAGTTCAAGCAGCATCTTACGGTCATGATCGTTATAGAAGCCCTCGTAAAGTCGGGCGTCTAGGGTCGTCTTACGTTTCTGCTGACGCGCGCTTTGCTCCTGATTTAAAATCTCTAGGGCCTCATTCAAACGTCCTGCGAACTCTTGAGCGTCCCGACTTTTAATAGTTTTTAAATGCTGGTCAATTGCCGCCATATCCAAATTCAAACGCTTTAGAGTTTCCGGGTCGGAACGAATAATCTCCGACGGGGCAACTGCCGGGCAGCGATTCAGTTTAATTGTCTTGACTGGCAACAGAGGATTAGCTTCCAAATCGCGGTCGAATCTGAAGCGCCAGCTATCGGCTAACTGTTCGGGGCTTAGTTTTAACCACGGCGTAGGATCAAAGCGTAAATCATAAACTAGGAAACTGCCTGGAGTAGATAAGTTAGGGGCAACTTTAATTGCCAAGGTGGTATTTAAATTGGCCGATGAGTAGTGCCTTGAAGTATAGATAAACGGCTGTTGGTTATCGATCACCTGAGCTGCCTTATCCTTCACGCGTATTGAAAACAAATACTCAAAAAGTTTCGGTTGCTTAAGTTTAATTAACCGTGCCAGATCAATAGTGGCTTCAACGTCCGAAAGAGCGTCATGAGCCGAAATATGGTTTAGTTTGTTAGCTTGGGCCAGACTCTCGAGCCGATTGGTCGGTTTAGCATCACTATCCAGAGGCCAGTTAATCCCTTCCGGGCGAAGCGCCCGGGTTATACGCACGACGTCTAAGAGATCCCAGCGCGAGCGACCTTGCTCCCAGGCCCAGGCGTACGGATCATACAGGTTACGGAAGTTTAGGAAACGCATAAATTCATCGTCAAAGCGGATATTGTTATAGCCAACGAAAGTAGTATTCTCGGTTACTATCGAGGCGTAAAATTCGCGCAGAAACTCGGCTTCCGTTAATCCTTCGAGGATGGTCTGTTGCGGAGCTATACCATGGACCAAAATGGCACTTGGGTCAGGCAATACATCTTCGTTAAGCTGGATTAAGAAATTAAACGCTTCACCGACTTTATTTAGCTGGTAATCTACACGCTGGCCGGCAAACTGCATGATCCGAGCTGAATCAGGGTGCAGGCCCGAGGTTTCAAGATCGTAAAAGAAAAGTGTCGGTTGAGCCATAACTAATAGATAATCTCGCCCTTGCCGGCAATATCTATCTTATCTCCCGGTTTAATGCCCTGCTTGACCAAAGCCCTGAGCACGCCAAGTTTGCGTAAGATATCCATCAGTCTAGAAACCGCCTGCTCGTTATTAAAGTCTGTGCGAAGAGCAAAGCGTTCAATTTGAGTGCCGCTAATTAGGTACTTGTTGTCCGCCGGATTCGTTATGCTCCAGCGGCTTTTACTTTCCGGCAGACGGTATTCGAACAATTCCGGCGCACTTGGTTTAACCTGCTTAGCTGCCTTGTCTTTAGCGGCTTTAGCAGCAAACACTAGGTCTCTTAATCCCTGCCCGCTCCTTGAGGAAATTAGAAATATCCTGGTCGATTTAGGTTTAAGAACTCTTTTTAGGCTGGCTACTAAATCACTTGTTATCTCTTCGTCAAGTCCCTCGACCTTATTAATGGCCACGATTTCGGGACGTTTTGCTAGATCCGGATTATACGCCTTGAGCTCGTTGCGCACTGTTTCGTAGGCCTCAGCCACATCCTTTGTATAGGCATCGATGACATGAATAATTAGCGAGGTGCGTTCAATATGGCGCAGAAAGTCATGACCCAAACCCTTGCCTTTGGCGGCGCCCTCAATGAGCCCAGGAATGTCCGCAAATAACAAGCTGCTCTTTTGGTCAACGTCTACTACTCCGACCGAAGGGTTAAGCGTTGTAAATGGATAGTCCGCTACCTTCGGATGAGCGTGGCTAATAGCGCCTAGTAATGTCGACTTACCGGCGTTCGGCAGTCCGACTAAACCGACGTCGGCCAACATTTTCAGTTCCAGATTTAATTGCAAACTCTGGCCGGGCTCCCCTTTTTCGGCAAAATTCGGTGCTTGGCGGCGCGAACTGACGAAATGGGCGTTGCCAAAGCCGCCGCGCCCACCGAGGGCTACGATTTCGCTCTGACCGTCCTCAATAAGGTCGGCCACCATGACGCCGGAATCGTCTCTAGCTTCTGTGCCTACCGGAACCTCGACTACTAAATCAGCCCCGCTTTTGCCGTGTTTGCGCCTACCGCTGCCCGGTGCACCGTGTTCGGCATGCAACTGCTTGGTGTAGCGAAAAGTTGCTAAGGAATCCTGGTTATAGCTAGCGCGAAGGATAACGTCGCCGCCATTACCGCCGTCGCCGCCGTCCGGGCCACCGCGGGAAATAAACTTTTCATGCCTAAAGCTAACCCCACCGTCGCCGCCATTACCAGCCTCTACACTCACTGTTGCCTGATCAATAAAATTCACAATTAGTGCCTCAACTTCAACTTTCCCTTTAGGAGAGCTCTATTATGACCTAAGATTAGCTGAATCATCAATAGATATAAAGTAATCCGGAGCTCGGTATGACCCGGGTATCCGTCACGTAGGGAATAAAGTAGTAATTCATTTCGCTTATCGTAATCGTTCCGTCTGGATTGACTGCCGTCACGTAGGCGACGTGGCCATAACCTACCGTAGAGGTCACAACTGCAGCCCCGACTTGAGGAGTTGTGCCGACCGGCAAGCCGAAACGTTCGGCATTAATTCCCCAGGTATAGGCGTTACCAAGATCAGTCGGGAGCGGATTGCCGGCTTCGGCTCTTAGTTTAGCCACCCACCAGGTGCACTGTCCGGGGTCATAGCCATTAAATCCGTATGTCGCTACCGAGCCCCATCCATAGAGGACGTTGGCGTAGCTAACGGCTGCCGGTTCAGTGCCGTTTGGAATAATAATTCGCTCTCCTGGGTAAATACCGTTAATTTCGGCGTCGTTATAGGCAACCAGCAATGATTCATTGGAGCTGTATTTTTGAGCCAGAGAAGCCGGCGTGTCTCCGGATTTAACGGTATATACAATGCCGTTAATGGGCGGTATTAGAAGCTTGGTACCGGGCGCTATATAGTTTCCAATAATATTGTTCGACCAGATGATACTGTTTGTAGACAGGTTGAACTTCTGCGCAATTGAAGCCACGCTGTCTCCTGGCTGAACGACGTAAACTTTAATATCCCGATTAGATACATAGTTAGTAGCGACAACCTGAGGCTTAGAGATGACATCGTTATTTGCCGTAGCTACTGAGAGCAAGGCTATTTCGCTATCCGCCTGGTTGGTAACTGCGGTGGTTTCCGGTAGGTTTGCCAGCCGGGCTACAGTTAAAGCGATCATCGCAGAAGAAAGCTGATCTAATGGGCTCAATGCACTCGTTGCATTAGCAGCGGCCGGTGACAGGGGCAGCGTACTACTGCTAGTTTGGGACACTTGGGCGCTAGTTGAGCCACGGATAAAGGCAATAACACCAAGTAATAGAATAGCCTCTCCTAATAACAGACTGGCTCTAATTAATTTACGCCTGCTCTTTCTTTTTCCGCCTAACGCGACATTAAGTAGACGCTTTAGGGGATTCGTCTTAAAAGACAGCGCGTCTAAGTTTAGGCTGTGTGAAATAGTCCGGTTAATAACTACTCCTTGGGTGATCGCTGCCTGGAGGATGGCTCTAATTTACCCCAGATAACGATTGTTTAATTTTAGCAGAATCAGGGGTCTAATTCTAGAACTACGGTAGCGCGCAAAGTTTATGGCAGTAGGCCGCGGTGTCCGCATTGTGCTGTTGAATTGTAGTTTCAAAATAGGTTGTACCGTTATCTCCAGTAACGAAGTACAGCCAATTAGTGGGCGCCGGGTTAGCCACCGCAACAAGCGCATTTTGGCTAACTGTGCCGATCGGGGTTGGCGGCAAGCCGGGGTTGATTAGGGTGTTATAGGGCGAGTTATAACTAAGAGAGGGTGCCTGATTGGCAATGATTGATCCGTAATTGGCCGTAACATCTGAACCGAGCGGTAATCCGCGGCTCAACCGGGTTAAAAAGACCTGCGCGACTTGAGTCATGTCGGTCGGTTTAGCTACTTCTTGCTGGATAATCGAGGCCAGGGTAATCGCTTGGTAGACACTTAGGCCTTCGGCACTATAGCGGGCCTTCAGAGCGGGTGTCAGGTGGTCGCCCATTTCACTTAGCGACTCAGTTATTATTTGCGCTGGTTTAGTAGTACTGGTTTTATCGAAAGTGTCGGGAAAGAGCAAACCTTCAAGCGTTGAAACTCCGCTTGGCAGATAGGAAATAACAGGCAAATTTTTGTAATTAGCGGGATTTAGGGCCGAGATAACCGCGGACTGAGCAAAACCGTCGTTAATCAAAGTATCCTTAATTTGAGCGATTGTCTTGCCGGGCAAAATGGTTACCGTACCTTCAGCCACATGGCCGGAAGCAATTATTCCGACAATTTTAGACATTGAGTCGCTCGGCGATAAAGCAAATGTTCCAGCCTCTAAGCTGCTGCTGGTATTAGTACTGTGCACGTACCAATCAAAGACCCAGCTTGATCTAATTAAGCCCTTGTCCTTTAGCAGCTGGCCGATCTGGCTGACGCTCGCGCCACTCGGGATTGTGACAATAACGCTCTTCGGATTCGAACTAAGCGCTCCAAGGTTCGCATCATAGAACAATCTGACCCCGACTATACTGCCAATTAATAGCAATAAAACTATTGCCGTGCTAAGCCAGACTTTCATCGGCACGCGCTTAAATGAACGCCGGTTAGCCAAGATTCTTACCGCCCTTATGCTCGCTCATAAAGTCTTCAAGAATATATACAGCACTTAGCTGATCGATGTCCGACTTGAGGTACGTTCTATTGTTAGTCCTTAATTCCTCTTCGGCTTTAAGCGAAGTCCCCGCTTCATCCTGTAGGTAGATTGGCAATTTGAGCTCCTGTCTTAATTTGTCGACTAGCGTAAGTGTCAGCCTGGTTTGGTTAGTTTCTTTGCCTTCCAGGGTCCGCGGCAGTCCGGCGACTAAGAGGATGGCATTCTCGCTGGCAACCAGTTTGGCTAATTCGCCGCTCAGGTTTAAGTCATTCGTAAGTACGGTTAGTTTAGTTGGTATACCGTCCGGCCAGGATGCTCTGGCAACTCCAATCCTGACGTTGCCGATATCCAGCCCTAAAACCGATGTTTGAGACTGTTGCATCATAAATCAGTTTTAATTAGTACTTGGTTTTGCAATATTGACCGTTATCTTAGAAGTGTTGCCGGGAACTGAAGTTACCCAGAAGGGACTTAATTTAATAGTTACGCTGGTTATATCCGGGTTTTGCTTAATGGCCGCAATTGCAGCATTGGCTGACTTGCCCTTCACTTCTTGCCTAATCTGCGCGGGGGAGATGCTGGGGCCGACTACCGCCGTGGTAGCTAAAGTCACCTCGTCTGTCGTGCCGCTGGTGCCGTTCTGCTTAAACGCGGCTTCGTTTACGCCGTTAGAGATGATGTTCTGGTTCTTGGAGGTCTGAGATTGAATGCTAGCATCAACTATGGCATTAATGTCCGATTGCTTTGCTCCAAACATTGTAAAGGTAATAATTTCGGTAACCGTAACCGTACTACCCTGAGCGCCGACGCTGGGCGAAGAGGTAATTTGCGGATTTCCGGCTGCGAAAGTGACGTTTATTGGGTAAAGGTTTTGTCCTCTTAATTGACTAGCCAGGTCGGCTTCCACGGTAGAATTATTACTGGCGTTAATCTTTGCTGTTGCAGAGGTAATGTCTGCCTGGGAGACAATTTGCACAAATACATCTGTTCCGCCGCTGGCTGAACCGTTAGCTACCACTTCCGGATAGGCGGCAACTGTCGCGTTTTGAATTTGGGCGTTATATGCGGTGCCCGGGCTTTGCGCGGTAATGTTTGTCGGGCCGTTTGAGATGTACTGAAAACAGGTCTTTGTGTGATCAAGCCCGTTATAGTCCATAACAGTGGCATTCTGAGTAATGTACGTCAGGTTGTTATAGCTGATCCCCGTACCAGCTGGGATTGTAAAGTTGGTGTTCCCTTGGTAGGTCAGGTTACAATCTGATGCCGTGAGTGTAACCGAACCGGTGGCGCTGTTGCCGGTATTTTGCTGGCCGGTAGTATTCACGGTCTGGGTAAAGGTCTTCTGTTCGCTGACCTGGGTAGCTGGAATGTCTCCACTCGCGATGTTCGCTGATGTGGCTTGGGGATCCAAAGTTATGCTATTGCTGGTGTTAACGCTTGTTGCGTTAGTTTTAATTGAGATTTCTGCATGCGGCCAGACAGACAAAGCGAATACCGCAAGCACAATCAGCCCGATAATAACAACAATGCCTAAAATGAGAAACAGCCTAAAACGATCGAAATTTGGGACCTTTAGATGCTTGTCCTTAGGCGCTTTAACTTTCTTGCCGTCTTCCGGCTTGGGCTCTGCTTCGTCATCAAGTTTAAGAGTTTCTAAGGCCTGGTCGCTCTTTGAGGTATGCTTAGCCGCGTCATCGAGGGCTCCGACACTTGTAGCCAAGCCGGCTTCTTTAGTTAAATCCGGCGTCTCCTCTTCTGCTTCCGGCTCGAGAGGGATGACGCTCATGTCCTCGTCGACAGTTTCGCTATCGCTACCGATGGCCGGTGAAGGCGGAATTTCCGGGGCCGAGGTAAGGGTCTTGGCAACGTACAAGCCTACTGCGCCAGCCAGAGGCAATAGTCCGGCTTCGCTAGTGATCAGGACCAGATTCTTCTTTTCGTTGTCAGCAGAGCGCTTTAAGAGCTTCATGTTGACGATTGACTGGAGGACGCTGGCCCGTTTTGGCAGGACTAATGCCAGCACTCTGGCATTTGCAGCTTTAACCTTGTCAATGATAACGGTTATTTCGTCATCGACATCTACGTAAATTGTTTCCTTATTGTCTGCCATAGCTTAAACGCTTAACATCCTATCTAGTTTCTCACGAATACTGCCGCCATCGCTACCGCTTAACTGCATGGTGTCTAAGCCGACTCTTAATAGTCCCATTGCGGTTATGTAGGTGTGATCGTTAACTTTGCCGGTAGTGTCGGTAATGCCAACTACTTGATTAGGGCGAATCAGGTTCACGCTCGGGCGTCTGGTGAAAGGTAAGCTTTTATACCAATCCGACCCTTCCAGACGATCCAGCAGCATGCTCAGACTGGCGCCGCCGCCGCAAAGAAACATCCGGTTAGGCAAATGATCGAGTTTGGGGAATTCGGCCAAAGCTAATTCAATGCCGCTGAGCCAGACATCGGCGGTTTTTTCGAGCGCCGTTTCAACGGCCGGACGCTTTTGGGGCGGCAGCTGGTTGTTGCCATAACCCAGTTTTAAGGTCTCGGCTTGTTCGAAGGTGACATCCATATCCCTAGCTACGGCGTGGGTATAGGCGCGTCCGCCGATACCGAACATTTTAGTTCCCTGCACTCCTCCGTCATCGACGACCGCTATATCTGTAGTACCGCCACCAACATCCATCAATATGGCGCTTAGGTTCTGATTCTGTTTATCGCCAATCACCGCCCGGGCGACAGCGAAGGGTTCGGCAGCCACGGCAATTAAATCTAGGTCCAGTTCTTCGGCAGTCTTCTCTAGAGCGCCAATATGAATCATTGGCGCGAATGCCGTGTAGAGTTGAATCACTACGTCTTTACCTTGAAAACCTATCGGGTTAGTTACCGGATAGCCGTCAATCTCGATACTCACAAGAGCACTGTTCACCAGGCGGATGGCGACTTCTTTACCGCCCATTTCCCAGGCCAGCTGTTGTTTAGCGCGGGCTTCAGCTCGCTGCTGCACCAAGCGGATGATCTGCTCCATTTCCTCTAAATCGATAGTCTTATCTGCGGTTTTGCGGGCCACTCGGATGGTCGTAGTCGTTCCTTTAACCAGTTCGCCGGCTATACCAATAATTGCCGGGCGAACACTAACTCCAGCTTGTTGTTCGGCTTCATTTAGAGCAGCGTCGCAGTTTTCAACAACCCCTGCAATGTCAGCAATCGCTCCCGCCTGCATGTCGCTTAAGGCTTGGTGCTTGCGCCCTACGCCAACAACATCAATACTGCCGTCAGGATTAATCTTGCCGATCAGAGCTTTAATATATTCGGTGCCAATATCTAGAGCCACTAAGTGATCGTTACCCGCTGGACCCTTGGCGGCCTTAGAGCGAATATTCTGTAGTTTACCTTTAGAGGTCGAAACTAGTTTAGTGGCCGTATCTTTACCGACCGATTTGAGCTTGCTAAGCATAATAACTTCTACAGTATAGCACCGAGAACGCTTAAGTAAGGCTTAAGAATTGGCGCTTTAAGCCAACACTGCCTTAATCCGTCTAATCCCGGCAGAAGAAGACTCCTCTTTAATAATTTTAAAGTGTTTTCCGCCCTCGCCTAGTTGCCCGGTATGTTCAACATGCGGCCCGCCGCAGACTTCCAAGCTATACGCTTTGGTCTCTCCTTTAGGAGTCATAGCATAAACTTTAACCATTTCCCCGTAGCGATCACCAAAGGCGCCAAAAGCACCCATTTCGTTTAACGCTTGCTTGGTTGGATATTCTGCCCAGGACACCTCAAGATCGCGTTCAATTTGCCGGTTTACTTCTTCCTCAAGTGACTTTATCTGCTCGGGAGTTAGTTTGTTTGGATAGCTGAAGTCAAAACGCAGGCGCTCTTCGGTAATATTGCTGCCGTGCTGTACGACGCCTTCCCCCAGCTGGTCGCGCAAGGCCTTATATAGCAGATGCGTAGCCGTGTGATATTTCTTGTGGATGTCGCCGTGCCCCGCGAGTCCGCCCTTAAAAGTTCCCTTGGCGGCAGTATGTGAGCGTTCACGCTGTAACTTCATCTGTTGATTAAAAACTTCTCTCCAGTCCGCTTCAAGCTTAATGCCTCTTGTGGCAGCTTCTTCGGCGCTCAACTCAACCGGGAAACCAAAGGTATCGTACAAGGTAAAAATGTCCTCGCCGTTTAGACGGCCCTTGTCGGACAGTTTGTCAAACTGCTTAAGTCCTTTCCTTAGGGTCTGGCGGAATAGTTTTTCTTCGCGGTTTAAGGTTTCTATGACATTTGCTCGTCTCTGGGCCATTTCAGGGAAATCGGCTTCATAGAGATCGGCTACCGTACGGCTGACTTCTTCAATAAAGTTTTGTTCAATGCCAAGTTCAAAGGCAAAACGCACCGCGCGGCGGATTAAGCGCCGCATTACATAGCCCTGTTCCTTATTGCTGGGCGTAACTCCGTCCACGGCTAGAAATACTGCCGCCCGCAGATGGTCGGTAATCACCCGCATCGGGGTGGTAGCGGTCTCGTAGGTCTTTCCGGACAAGCGCTCCAGCGTTTCAATAACCGGGCGCATTACGCTAACTGAATAGACGTCCGGATCATCTAGTGCGGCCGCGGCAATCCGCTCCAGCCCGCCGCCATAGTCGACATTGCGTTTGGGCAGTTTCGAAAAGCCGTCTTTTGTCTTCTGGTACTCCATGAACACGCAGTTGCCGAGCTCGATGTAGCGCCCACAGTCACAATTAACGTGGCAGAATTTACCGTACTTCGGATTGTGTTTGACTTGAGGGTAGAGATAGAACAGTTCGGTATCCGGACCCCCGGGTTCACCGTCCGGCATTTGCTCCGGGCCGCCGGAACGGGACCACCAGTTCTTGTCTTCATAGAAGAAAATCCGTCCGCCTTGCTCGCCTAAAGTCGCTGCCTGATCGGTACTGATCAGGTCTACCGCCTTAGTGTCGAGGCCGGACTTGGCTAAAACTTCGCTCCAGATATTTGCGCTTTCCTCGTCTTTGGGAATTCCAAGCTTTTGGTTGCCGCTGTAACAACTGACGAAAATACGCTCTTTATCTAAGCCGACGACCTCGGTCATAAATTCCCAGACCCAGGATATCTGTTCACGCTTAAAATAGTCGCCAAGGCTCCAGTTGCCAAGCATTTCAAAGAAGGTAGTATGCCGGTTGTCGCCAACCTCCTCTATATCTTGGGCCCTAAGACAAGTTTGGCTGTCGACCAGACGCACCCCGGCCGGATGTTCCTGACCCAGCAAATACGGCAGCAAGGGCTGCATACCGCTGCCGGTAAACAGGGTTGTTGGATCCTCCTGAGGAACCAGTAAAGAGCGCGGAATTACCTGGTGAGCGCGGGCTTTAAAAAACTCCAGGTAGGCGGTACGGATTTCTTGAGTCGTCATCATAGTTTAATCTAAGTATTTTAGCAGTTTAGGCGCAACGATTAATAATTCCACCGCCAACTACCTGTTCGCCGCGGTAGATAACTGCCGATTGGCCGGGGCTGGCAGCGCGCACCGCCTCATCTAATTTAAGACTAACCTCCTCTTTATCTATCGATACTTGGCATGAGGCAGCATCGGTGCGGTAACGGCACTTAACGCTGTAGCCGCTGCCATTCTCCGGCTGAGTATTTATCCACCAGGGATCGGTTAATCCAAGTTCGCTGCTCCAAAGACCCGGATCAGTTAATTCGCTGCTGACATAAACCTCGTTTTTAGCCATGTCTTTGCGGATTACATAGTAAGGTAAACCGCCACCGACGTTTAAACCGTGGCGCTGCCCGATCGTGTAGTAGATAGCCCCGTCATGCTCGCCAATTACCTTACCCCGCTGATCAACGATCTTTCCTTTGGGTTGTTCGCCCAGCTCGCTTAATAAAAACTGCTTGATGCCGATTTCGCCGACGAAACAAATGCCCTGGCTATCCGGCTTTTCGGCGGTTATTAAATTACGCCGTGCCGCTTCCTTGCGAACCTCACTCTTGTGCATTTCACCTAGCGGGAAAAGGGTGCGCTTTAGTGCTTGGCTACTGATTCGGTAGAGAAAGTAGCTCTGGTCTTTAGATTTGTCTTCAGCCATTAACAGCTTGCCATTAATCGATCTCGCGTAATGTCCGGTAGCAATTAGCTCGGCACCCAGATCAGTAGCCTTATTTAAGAAGAGCTTAAACTTTATTTCCTGATTGCACATAATATCCGGGTTTGGCGTCAGACCTTGCTGGTAGGCTGACAGCATGTAATCGACAACCTGTTGGCGGTATTCAGTCTCGAAATCGAAAACCATAAAGGGGATTCCCAGTTGCACCGCAACGGCCTTGGCATCCTTGAAGTCTTCTTCCCAGCCGCAAGCAAATCCGGGCAGATCGCGGGTCCAGTTTTTCATGAACACCCCAGTGACTTCATAGCCCTGCTCAAGCAAGAGCGCCGCGGCCAGTGAACTGTCTACACCGCCGGACATGCCGACGAACACCTTCTTTCGGTTCATCCTGACATTTTATCCTAAGAGGAACGGCTAATGCGAATTTAGACGTCTAGAAAGACGCTTGCCATGTCCGCTTTGACATGCATCAGTCCGCCGTTAATCCGGATTACTTTGCGCTGATCGTTGTTGTTCATCCTAATGACCAGTTCGCAAGGCTGAAGCAAGGTAATAAAATTATGGTGGCCGGGCAAAACATCAAACGGTCCGGTCTTATTAACTCCGGATATGGATAAAGCCGGCTCGTCAAAATATACCTGGTAAGGCGAAGCCACTTTGACCTTCAAAGTTTTAGTTTGATCGGCCATTAAACAATAATTTCCTCGATGCCTTTTAGTGTATCCTCGCGGCTGAAATACTCGCCCTTGGCGTTGTTCTGCTGCTCCATAACCGACATGTGCTGAGAGAAGAACTGGATTAACTTCTTAGCTTTAGCGTAATCCGCCCGGTCGGCGGTAGATAGCTCACTCTCGCCAATAATCGCAATAATTCCCTTTAGCGATTCATACTTCTGAATCAGAGACTGGACTTGCAGGCTCAACAAATAGTGCCGTTCACCAACAATTTCCGGAGACAACAGCGATGAGTTGGTGCGCAGCAAGTCAACCGCCGGACGGATCCCCTGCTCGGCTACTGATCGCGACAATACAATTACGGCATCCAGCTCGTGCTGGATCATCTGCACCGCCGGATCAGATAAATCGTCAGCCGGGACATAGATTGTCTGAATGGAAGTTATTGAGCCGTCTTCGGTTGAACTTAGCCGATCCTCGATCGTTTTGACGTCCGAGAAGATGGTCGGTTCGTAACCGCCCTCGCTAGGTATCTGGTCCAGTATCGTGGAGACTTCGTTGTGCGCCTGAACATAGCGGTACATGTTGTCTACAAAGAACAGGATGTCCTTCTTCTGAGCATCGCGAAAATATTCGGCGAGTGTAACTGCCGACAGACCGACTAGCATTCGTTGAATTGGGTTTTGGTCCATCTGGCCGAAGAACAGGCAAGTATCCTTTAAGAGATCGCCCTCTTTTAAGGTGTCATACAGTTCCTGCCCTTCCCTGATGCGTTCACCGACTCCGGCAAAAAGAGATAAGCCGCGACCGCTTTTAGATACGTTATGCATCAACTCCATAATCAGGACCGTCTTGCCAACACCGGCACCGCCAATAATGCCCATCTTGCGACCCTTAACGAACGGCGTGAAGAAGTCTATTACCTTAATCCCGGTTTCTAGGATCTCGTTTTTATCTCCGCCGTAGTTTTTATTGGCTTTGGGAGGAATAAAGATGTTGCGACGAGCTAGATCTTGACCCTCAATCGGGCCCAGATCGTCAATTGGACGCCCGATAGCATCGACTACCCTGCCCAACAACTGGTTGCCTACCGGTATCTCAATACTTTTGCCGCTGCCCTTCACTGTCATTCCGCGTTCAATCTTGTAATCGGCATTGATGTTCAGGCAGATAGCACGGTGGTTTTTCTCCAGGCGCTGTACTAAAAGCGGCGATTGGCGCTGGTTATCGGCAATCAATATCTCATAGACTCCGGGTACCGAATCGTCAAAATCAACATCGACGATTAAGCCCCTGACGGCTTGAATAATTCCTTGGCTCATGAGGGCGCACCAATCTTGCTTAAGCCGTTAATTACCTCTTTTAGACGTTCGTCGGCAATGAAACGTCGAGTGCGGTTGTATTCGCGCTTTAAATCACGCATCATGTCGTCGGCCTTCTCGCTGGCATTCTTCATCGAACGGAAACGACTGGCATACTGGGCAAGTTTGGAGTCCAGGATTGTCTGGGTAAGGGTTATTTGCATCATAGTATTCTCTAGGTGTGAGGCAACATCGGCAGTACTGGGCTCAAAAATGTAATTTTCATCACTGATTACCTTACCGGTATGCGAGGCCTTCTTACTGGCCTCTTCAATAGCCTGCTTAAGTTCGATCTTTTTAATGTCCTGAACCATCAGGGTAACGTAGGATTGGTAATAAACCACCGTTGAGCTATAAAGCCTAACCAGGCTAATTAGCGGACTGACATTAATGTTATTGTCATGAGTTGGCAGTTTAAAGTAACGCTTGTAAGGTATACCGGCAGCAGCCAGCTGCAGCGCACCGTGATGCCCAATAATAATAATGTCCTGTTTGTCTTTATCGTAAGTCGAGAGCATCCAGCTAATTAGTTTCTGGTCAATGTCGCCGCTCAAACCCCCTTCAGCAGTAATGGCGATTAACAACTCCTTATTGACCTCCGGCGGCACATAACCGCGGCCATAGGAAAATTGCTTGTTAACCCGGATCTGTGAATAGATTGTCCAGAGCTCATTAAAGAAATGCTGGGAGCTAAGTACCTGATCTTTGACCTGAGCAATACGCATACTGGCCAGGCCCTCGAAAACATCGGTCAGACCGACCACTGAGGACATCGACTGTTGCTCGGCCAAAACATCATTTAGGCGCTTCATCTCTTTAGCTCCACCAAACTTTCTTTAAGCAACTTGTCTCTAAGGTGTTCATAATCGGCATCACTTTTAAACTCCTGGGCCGTCTGGTTAACCTGGCTTTTGAGCTTTTGAATGTTTAGTGGCTTGTCTAAAGGCGCATGGAGCACGATATCTAAAGCTAAGGTCTGTGCCAGCACTGAGTAGTGTTCGTCTATCTGCTGGTTCATTAGCTGGAACAGCATTTTGCCGCGAGCCAACGAGGTTTGGGCCTGCAATGCCAGTTCCGATCCGAAGTGAGCATATTCTTCGGCTTCGCTGTAATCGGCTAGCAGTTTCAAAGCTTCGGCCGTTAGTTCTTTCTGGCGTTGATTCTGACCAACTCCGCCAACCCTGGATACACTTAAGCCGACACTTACTGCTGGGCGCATGGTGTCCCTAAAGACTTTCATGTCTAATATCCACTGCCCATCGGTAATTGACATAATATTGGTTGGCAAATAGGCGGCAATATCTCCGCTGTCGGCTAAGACAATCGGCACTGCGGTAAATGTTTTTTTGTTGGATTTTAGACGGCCGGCACGCTCCAGCAGACTGGAGTGGGCATAAAACATATCTCCAGGGTATGAGTCGCGTCCCGGACTCATGCGGGAAAGCAAGGCTACCTGGCGATAGACATGGGCGTGGCTGGTTAGGTCATCATAAACAATTACTACATCGCGGTCGCACTTCTGCCAAAGATATTCCCCCAGTGCGCAGCCAACGTAAGGAGCTAGATAGCTAGCGATTAAAGAGTCGAAACTAGTCGAGACGACAACAATGCAATTATCCATTACCTTAGCCGCTTCTAAGCGTAACAATAAATTAGAGATGTCAGTGCGGCGCTTAGCAATTAAGACATAGATTGAAACCTCATCGGTTTGCGCTTGGTTGGTGACTATTTGAGTGGCCAGCGCAGTCTTACCGGATTTACTGTCGCCGAGAATTGCCAAACGCTGACCCTTGATTAAGGGCAGCAGGCTGTCGATCACACTCACCCCCGTAGCCAATTGATCGCTTAGACCTAATCTTTCAGATAGCGGCGGAGCGTCTTTAAATACCGGCCAAGTGGCTTCAGCGGCAATCGGTCCCTTGCCGTCTAGCGGCTCACCAAAAACATTGACCACCCGGCCAATAAAGTCCCGCCCTACTCGAGTTACCAGTTCATCGTGTTGAACCACGGCCCGCATACCGACAGTTAAGGTGTCCGTGCCAAGATGAAGTACGCTCGTAAACTGTTCGCCGACCTCGGTAACGTAACCTTTACTGCCGTCTTCGAACAAGACCAGCGAACGCACGTTAACCGGCTGCATGCCGCTAATCTTGATCAGAAAGTCGTTAACCGCCGCCACTTCGCCAATCGGGCTGCCGGATTCAACTAAATGATCGAAGTGACGATTGTCGCTCATAGGGCCTTAATTGACTGGGACTCCTTAATCCCGTTAAGTAGCAGCTCCCGCTGATTACTAAATTGCTGGCGCAAACTGAAATCATGGTAATGGTTAAGTGTTCGAAGGGTAAATCCGGCGGCAATTAATGGTTCCAGTCCGACATTAATTAATAACAGAGGATCTACCTGATCTCTGAACCATCTCGTAATTTTAGCCATGAAAGCGCTTGAAGGTTCGCTCGCAAAACTAATATGAATAATCGGGGCGCTCTCAACCAGCTGATTAAGAAACGCTAAAGCGGCTTCTCGATCCTCGTGCTTGAGTAGGCTGAGGCTGTTTTCTTGGGCTAAATCATTCAGTGCCAAAGATGGTTTCGGCAAGCTTTTAAGCTCCGCTCCGGAATCGCGAAGTTCGGATTGATGCACGTAATCATTCAGCGCCTCTAGCTCACGCTTTAAGCGCATGGCATCGCCCTGACTGATTACCCTTAGGGGCAATACCAGCTGTTCATGCGCCATGCGTAATGTCCTCTGCAATTGCCTGCTTGTTAGCTTCCAGTTCGGACAAGATGTACTCCAGTTGATCGCTTAGATCGATTTGCTTGCCGATGGCCGCCAAAACGTAATGGTTGATGATGTCGGCCATATTTTGTTCAAAACGGCCGATTAGGCGCTGCTTCTCAGCTTCAACCTCAGCCGACATTTGCTGGCTCATCATTTGGCGTTGTTCTTCAATAATTTCCTTGGTTTTCTCAATTGAGTCGATCGCCATTTGCTTAGCATCGGTAATCGACTCCTCATATTTGGCAAACTCTTCTTTAAGCTTAGTGCCCAGCTCTTGCTTCATGTACTCATTTAGCTGGCTGGTGGTCAGCCGCAGGTCCTGCTGCAAAAACATCGCGTTTTCACCAATAATCTTCTCAAAGTGCAGACGGCCGCGATTGCGTAATTCCTCTCGGAATTCCTCATTGAAGATATGCTCCACGTCAGTATTTGCCGCATCCAGCAGCTGTTGGTGGGCATTCTTGGGCGCTTCGCTTAGGCGCGAAAGTTTAGTTATTATCCAGATGAAAGCAATACCGGCAGAAACGAGTGATACTAATATGACTGCCAGCCACCAAATTGTCATTTACTTTATCCCACCATTTTTGCTTATTTATGCTTTCTGCTTAAGTTTTAATATACCCCAGAATGATCAGACAAGCAATTAGTCGACAAGGGTCTGAAGTATGTCAATTACCCGGTCGATCTCGGCTTTAGTGGTCTCTCTGCCTAAAGTAAAGCGAAGAGAAGCACGGGCCTCATCGTCAGATAGGCCCATGGCAAGCAGCGCATGTGATGATTCGCTGCGGGCGGCACTGCAAGCTGAACCGGCGGCCGCCATAACACCGGCTTGATCAAGCTTAATAAGCATCACCTCATTGTCCTTGCCTTTGAATGTGGCATGAACGTTATTAGGGAGACGCTGTTTTTGGGAGCCGTTAATAGTAACTAAGGCCTTGAAATTTTCTTCTAGTTTTTTAATAAAGTAGTCTCTTAGTTTAGATTGCGCATCGCTCTGTTCGAGGCGCTGTTCCTGCGCCAAACTCAAGGCTGCAGCAAAACCGATGTCGGCGCTAATATTTTCAGTTCCGGAGCGTAAGCCGGACTCCTGATGTCCGCCGTCAACTAAGGGCTTTAGGGCTACGCCGGCGCGCACATATAAGGCGCCGCTCTGTTTAGGCCCATAGACCTTGCCGCCGTTTAATGTCATTAAATCGACACCCTGACGGCTAACATGTAAATCCAAGAAGTTGCCGGCCTGGCAGGCGTCAGTATGAAACAGTAGCGGTAGCCGATTGCCTTGAGCCCGGCGTTTTGCCCTTTGCTCGTTAATGATCGCGGCAATTCGTCTGAGCGGTTGAATGGTACCGACTTCGTTATTGGCGTACATGACGCTTACTAAAACCGTTCGCTCATCAAGCTGTTGAACCAAATCTTCAAGGTCTAGACGGCCGGCGGTGTCAACTTTAAGTACCGCGTGCTTAAAAAGAGCAGCTGGGGCTAGTACCGATTCGTGTTCAACTGCCGAAATTAGCAGCTTGGCCTTCGGATAGCTCTCCATTACGCCTTTGATGGCCAAATTGTTAGCTTCAGTGCCGCCAGCGCAAAATACCACCTCTCCGGGCTTAGAGCCTAGAACTGCGGCTACCTGAGCGCGGGCTTGATTCAGTCTAGCCTTAACTTCTCTGGCTGCCTGATAATCTGCCGAAGGGTTAAAGAACTTCTCGGCAGCATATGGCAGCATTAAGTCGGCAACGCGTTTATCTAACGGGGTGGCTGCCGCATAGTCCAGATAGATTGGTTTCATGCCTTAAAAAACCCGGCCGCTATGAGGCTTGGTTGGCCAGACGCTGCAATTCAGGAGTAACTTTTTTGCGATATAACTGGCTAGCCTGGTAGAGGTTGAGCAGCTCTTCTTGGCTGATTTCACGGTAGGGGTTATTACCTTGGGCCTTAAAAACACCGTTTGGTCGAACGTCATAACGGGTAGTCAGGCTGCGCCGGCGACCACGTTTATCCGGCCACTCTTCGTGCCAAACCCAGGTGTATTCATCTAAACAGAAAAATTCCCGGCGATGCTTGTTTGGAACCGGCCCGAACAACAATCCGCCAATTTTAGCTTCATAGCGGATCAGCTCCTGGGTACTGTTCAGGGGTGTGCTTAGAGCTTTCTTAATGGAATCGATAATCATTCTAAGCAGCCCTTTCGCCGTCTAATTCATCTGGTTGATCGGAGTAGATACGCTCGATGTGAGAGAGGATTGAAACAATATTTAGCTCGCCGTCAACGCCTATGGCCGTTTCAGATACGGCTTCAACTTTCGCTATCTCCTGAGCTGGCGCAATATTTGTTTTTGCTAGCACATCGGGAACCGCTACAGGGGGCCGCTCAATAGAAAACTTAACTGCAACAGCAGCTTCCAGGTTGTCTGCGCCTCGTGCAACCACCCGCAAGCGGGCCTCTGCCGGGTGCTTAGTCCTTAGTGTTTCCATTGAGTGGTCGTCTTGATTCATAATGTTCTCGAAAAGTTTAATTATATCCCAAAAAGAAGTTTCGTGTTATCCGTAGCTGCTCGTTCGAGAGTTTCAAGCTTAACTTGTCTAAGTTCCGCTAAAAACTCGGCTATCCGCACTATGTATTTTGGTTCGTTTATATTACCACGATATGGGGCTGGCGTCAAGTAAGGAGCGTCGGTTTCAAGGAGTAAACGATCCAGCGATATAGCCTTAAACATTTCTTTTTGGGCCGGATCCTTGGCGAAAGTCGCAATGCCGTTAACGCCAATGTATAACCCCCTATCTATAGCCGCGGTTAATGTTTCTTTGGTATCTGTAAAGCTGTGCAATACCCCGCGCAGCGTTCCCTTAGAGTAACTGTCGAATATTGGCCAAAAGTCAGAGAAGGCTTCCCGCACATGGAAAATAAGCGCTAAATTGTTCTTATGCGCCAAGTCTAGTTGAAATTTTAAGATTGCCTCCTGCTCTAAAGGGTCTGAATGCTGGTAATAGTAATCCAGGCCGCACTCGCCAATTGCCACTACCTTAGGCTGCTTGAGCAACTCGCTAAACTCAGCTTGAGCTTTAGGATCGTTAATATATC
This sequence comes from Candidatus Saccharimonadota bacterium, assembly GCA_027340655.1. GTDB lineage: Bacteria > Patescibacteriota > Saccharimonadia > Saccharimonadales > UBA4665 > JAJZWH01. The sequence goes on along the minus strand of DAHWQR010000003.1, from coordinate 27,057 downwards.
GCTTCGCTTCATGCGGGTGAATGCCGACGGCGGCATAACAGCCCTCATTGGCTTGAGCGAACGAAACTGCTGCCGCGCTGTCCGCCAGATCGGTACCGACGCAGATAAACTCCATCACTTTTGACGCTTCTGCACGTCGGATAATCTCCTTTGGGTCAAGTCCCAGCTTAGCCCATTTACTTGCGGTTTGGTCTTCACTGTTCGGGCCGAAGGAGTGAATATGGCAGTGGCTATCTATTAGCTTGGTCATGTTTCTCTGCATTAGGAGCGGAATCTTGCTTCGGAAATAGCACTAGGTGCGATGGAGTTAATGGTCCGTCTTTAAATACTTCACTTATCTTCCTTGAGGTTAGCGGCATAAATGGAGCTAGTAGGTCGGCAATTTCACGAATACTGCTAATTAGATAGGCGATTACCTCGTTAAGGTGCTCCCGGTCACCAACCTTAGCCACTTCCCAAGGTTTTTCTTCGTCAATATATTGGTTAAGCCCCCTGACCTGCTCCCAAACAGTTTCTAGGGCTTTATCGAAATGGCACTCGGCAAGAGCTTCGTTGTACTGCGTGATGTCGTGCTCGGCCGGAGGAATATCTTTGACCTGGCCTTCTAGATACTTTGAAGCCATAACTCGAATCCGCTGCACTAAATTACCCAGCTCGTTAGCCAATTCGTTGTTGTAGGCAGCCTTAAATCTTTCCCAGCTAAAATCCCCATCGTCATAACTCGGCATATTCTTAAGCATGTAGTAACGAAAGGCGTCTACTCCGTAGGGCTTAATTGCGTCAAAGGGATTAATTACGTTACCTATGCTTTTGCTCATCTTTTTACCTTCGGCCGTAACGAAACCGTGTACGTAGAGTTGCTTGGGCAGCGCAATATCTAGAGCTAGGAGCATGGCCGGCCAAATTGCGGCATGAAAGCGGATAATGTCCTTACCGATAACCTGAACATTAGCCGGCCAGTATTGTTTGAACTCTTCCTGCTCCGGATATCCAAGAACGGTTATATAGTTCATCAGCGCTTCAAACCAGACATATATTACTTGGTCTGGGTCGCCCGGGACCGTTATGCCCCAGTTTAATTTGTCTTTAGGTCGGCTAATTGAAATATCCTCCAGACCTTGTTCTAAGAGTGATAGGATTTCGTTGCGCCGGGTAGGCGGGACTATGTTAAAACTGCCGCTAACAATGGCTTGTTTTACTTGTTCGCTGTAGCTAGTTAGTTTAAAGAAGTAATTTTCCTCCACCAGTTTTTCATATGGCCGGTTGTGCGCCGGGCAAATACCCTTGTTAGCTTTAACTTCGGTTTCGGTAAAGAAAGCTTCGTCGCCGACACAGTACCAACCCTCATAGCGACCTTTGTAGATGTCTTTCTCTAATCTTTTCCATATCTCGGCAGCCCGCTGTTCATGGCCCTGATCAGTAGTTCGAACAAAGCGGTTGTTGCTAATCGCCAGTACTTTAGTTAACTCGCGGAAGCGTTCAGATACTTGGTCGGTATATTGTTTGAGAGTTAGATTGCTGGCTTTGGCGCGTTCAGCAATTTTTCCGCCATGCTCATCAGTGCCGGTAACAAAAATCACGTCTTCGCCGTTCGCCCGGGCATGACGAGCCAGAACATCGGCGTACAGCAGCTCAAGCGCGAACCCAATATGCGGTTCGGCGTTAATATACGGTATTGAAGTTGTTACGTAATATTTACTCATATTGCCTTTTAGCTATTTTAACAGTTGTTCTTTATCGAGTGCCGATTTTAAGCGCTCAACAAACAGGCGCTGGCTCGGAAAGAGCTTGGTTTTAGCGCTCTTTAGATCAAACCATGCTACTCGATCAACCTCTTTAAAACTCTGCTTTTTACCGGAGTTAGGCGGCCACTCAAGCTCAAAATTATTGCTGGAGAAGTGATCTAGGTCTGGATCGGCGTCAATGGCCCAGATGTGATTAGTCTTAACGGCGGACTGCTTTAGTTCGCCCAGATCAAGCAGTGGCTGATCGAAGTTCAGGCTCAGGCCGGTTTCTTCATGAAACTCGCGCTTAGCAGTAGCAAGTTCGGTTTCGTTTTCTTCTGGTTCTCCCTTTGGAACAGTCCAACTGTCTTTGTTGGCCCAAAACGGACCGCTAGGGTGAGCCAGTAAGACGCTGACTTGTCCTTGCTCAATCTTATACACCAGTATTCCGTAGCTAGTTATTGGCTTCATCACTCTTCAGCAATTTCGCAAATTCGGCTTGCTCGCTCGGGTCTAAATCGGTAAACAGATCGGTTTCAAACTTTTCCGATACCTGGTAAAGATAATCCTGGTTGTATCTGGGATAAACATGGAAATGAACATGGTTTTGTTTAAGCCGTCCGGGGTCAAGAAATGGTCGGTAGTTCTGGCGGATATCTGCGCCCTGACCAAGCTTACTAACCAGCTTTTCCTCAATAAAGAAGATTAGCTCAAAAATATCCTGAAGTTCGTCCTTAGTCAGCTCCCATGGCTTCTCTAAGTGGCGCTTGGGAGTCACTAAAAAATGCCCGGGAACCTTGCGCGGGTTACTTAAAAAAGCCTGGGCCAAGCGGTTACTCTTCAATACACGATCATTAATATTGCAAAACGGACAATCGTCTTGAGACATCATTTTTATTCAATCCCCTCTCGGATTAGCACTGGTGGGGCTACATGGACTCGAACCATGGGCCTCAGCAATGTGAATGCTGCGCTCTAGCCAGCTGAGCTATAGCCCCTTAATTACTTTACGCCCTATTATATATTAGCTATCTTAATCTGCACGCTTCTTCAGCCCGAACTATTTCTGATCAGTACGGTAATTAGCCGGGTGCTTGTCCATACTCAAGCGCTTCTCTTTGTTTTCCGTTTTGCGCGCCAGCATTGCTTTGCTAGCCCGATCGATCATCGTTCCAGAGCTATCCTCCGGGCGATAGAGTGCGAATCCTGCAGAGAAACCAACCGGCACGTCCAAACCAAGCTTTTTAATTTCGCTGTTGGCTCGTTTTTCAAAGACTGCCGCCAATTTAGCAGCGACATCTTCAAGTGAATCTCTACGCACATGCAGCGGACGGTGGGGATGATATTCTTTACGCGGTTTTAAGTCGGCTATCCACCAAAGCTCGTCTCCTCCCGCACGTCCTATAAGGTCGCCTTTACGGCAGGATCTGCCGACAGCTTTTAGTAAGGCGTCCCCACCGTAGTGGTGTCCAAATTCAGTGTTCGCAGCTTTCATATTGTCTACGTCACCGATTATTAGAACAAATTGATCGCCTATTCTGTCTGCTTTTTCTACACGGGTATCCAGCTCGTTACGGATTATTTTATCTGCTATTAAACCAGTAAGCTCGTCACGACCCAGCCATTCGAGTTGGCCTTGAAGTTTTTCTTCTCTTTGCTTAGCTTTCTCAAGTAAATATTCTAGATATGCGTAATTAACCGCGGGCACAAACTGCTCGGGATCGGGATATGACTCAGACCGGGGCCCCATTTCACTCATCCTATCCACATTATATACAAAAAATTGCGCAATGAAATTACTTATGTTCTAATACAGGTCCGAGAGACTTACTAGGACAGGTTTTAAAAGCAATAAAAATGACCTCAACGAATGGGGTCATTAGTTCTTTGGTGGAGCTGCCGGTTATTGCAACCGGGTCCGTCGGTTTACTATGGTTAGTCTTCTACAGGCGTAGGCTGTTTTAAAAATTTTGGCAACGGGTATTTAAACAGTCAAACTTCCGCTGCTATAGTCCGCTATGACTTTAGCGACCGACGCGAACGAATTGGTCGCCGCATCCGGAAAATATGAAGCGCCATGCCTCTATCCGGCGTCAAGTCAGGCGCCGCTTTAGGTTTAAGCTAAAGCAGGTGCGCGTACTGGTGCTAGAAACAAGTTCTTTGCAGCCAGTGCTACAGATTTCAATGCGTTTGCATTTAGATTGGTTTGTCTATAACGCTGACAAGCGGCCTGCCGATCTATCCTGTAAAGCCGACGTCGAGCTAAATTCAGCCCCACGCGAATTTGTTGCTTGCTAACAGAAAACTAAACCTCTGTTAGCACAGCTATATTATACCACTTTTTAAGATTATGCCTCGGGAAATGCTTCGGCTAGTTTAGTCCATTCTTCTAGGCTCAATTCTTGTGGACGACGTTTAGGATCAATGTGCGCTTGCCTTAAATAGTCTTCGGTTGTCGATTTACTAATTTTAAGACCTGCACTAAGAGAGTTGGCAATTGTTTTACGGCGTTGACTGAACCCGGAGCCGACAACCCGAAAAAACTGGCGGTTTAGATTGGCTGGGATTTGAGAATCTTTAGAACGCCTCTTTAAAACTACTACTTGCGAGTCAACTTTGGGCGGCGGATTAAATAAACTCGCCTTGATAACCGGCCCGAGTGTAACGCTCCAGTAGGTCTGAGCGGTTACACCAAGCAAGGATAGCTTACCCGGCTGGGCGCCTAATCGCTCGGCTACTTCTTTTTGCACCAAAAGGACACATAAGGATGGCGGATTAGCAGATTCGCTTAACTGCCGTATAAGATAGCCGGTTAGGTAGTAGGGTATATTGGCAACTACTTTGTAGCCCTTTGGTAACTGCCCTAAATCGTAAGAACGAATATCCGCATTAATAAGTTCAAAGCCAGGTCGATTATTAAAGCGCCTGGCAAGCCCCGCTAACAGCCCCTTGTCTATTTCAACGGCGATTAGATGCGCGCCCTTACTAAGAAGAATGTCGGTCAGATTGCCGGTACCCGGACCAATTTCGAGGATATAGTCACTGGGGCCGGGTCTCGCCAGTTCGCAAATTGCTTCTAGGGAATCCGGGTCAATCAGCCAGTGCTGCCCAAGGTCTTTATTTGCTTCAATATCTAAGTCAGCCATGCTTCCACTTTCTACCACCAACTATAGTTGATCCAGTGCTGATAGGCATTGTACCAACTGCCGTATTTACTGACCGCATAGCCGTTACACCAGCGCAGTTGAGTGATTGGATCAGTTTCCCAGTCACTACCCGCTGAAGCCATCTTGTATCCAGGAGTAGCTTGGCAAAGACCGTAGCCGTATGGAGTCATCGGATTATCTGGTACGCCAGGACAATAAGTTTCACCTTGAGCCTTAGTCGGGCACCAGCCTGATTCATGGCTGATTATATAGTCGGCATAAGGGTAATCGCCCGGAGCAATTCCGGCATAGGCCATGTCGCCCTTAATACCGGATAAGTTAATACCGACAAGGACAATTTCGGTCACTGCAGGTACCGTTACGACAGTTTGAATCGGGGTTTGACTAACTACTATGCCGTTTTGGGTATTCTCCTGGTAAGTTATAACCTCTTGTCCGGCTGAACCGTTCTGTTGAATTGCGCTGGTTCCGTAGGCTAGGGAATTGTCATATACGGTATCCACCGGCATCGGTATGCCCTGGGTCACAGAAGCCAGTTTCTCGCCGTTACGGATCAGGAAAACCTCTAGGTTTGGAGTAATTGGCGTGTCTAAACTTGGTAGCACCTGATCATTTTTTACCAAATGAATATTTTCGAGCTTTATTAGGTCGGCAACCGTTGCGGCATGGGTGTATAGAACAACCGGCGAACCATACAAATTAAGGTCTACCGGGGTAGCCGGATTAATAACTACCTGCTCGCCAATCGCGCCCTGAGAAATAAAATTGGAGGTCGGAACGGTGGTTACGATGTCTGCCGGGTTCAATTTATAACCCGCCTGCTCGGCAATCGCTCTAGGAGTAGCGGCCGCTGAGAAAGTGAAGCTATTGTGCCCCTTCTCGGTTATTTCAACTGGTACCGCGCGGTAGATATTAATTCGGAAGTCATACTGGTTAATCGGGGTAGCCAGGCTCGGCTCGACAACATCGCCGGGGTTAAGTTTAATGTCCAGCTTATCGAGCAGCTTGCCGACGGTCGGCTCTATTGACGGCACTATCTGCTCAACATGATCGTGGTTAATAATAACCAGTTTTGGCCCCGGTTGGCTGTTGCTGGCCTGGTCTGGTTTAAAAATAAGGTAGCCGAGAGTGAATATGATTAACAGCCCGGCAAAAACAAACACCGGAACAGCAAAAGGATGCCGGCTGACCTTTTTTGCGGCTTTAACGTGGCGCTTATGGGCTCGCTTAAAGCGCCGTTTGTACAGATTATACCTTTTACGCATGATCGGGTGCGAGAAGCAACAATGAGCTAATCTTCATAATTTGGCACGCCCTAGTCTTAACCCGCAACTTCTGTTTATTGTACCAGAAGACATCAGTCTAAAGCTTTTCTAAAGGGGCAAAACCGACATCTAACTTGCGCGTCCCCTTACCTTTAAAGAAAATGGTAGCCACGTCGCCGTCAATTTCAAGAACCGTGCCGACACCAAAAAGCTGGTGCCTGACGTTGTCTCCTTCATTTAGCTCAATTACGTAACGCGGCTCATTAGCAATTGCAGCTTGTTGATTAAGTAGCGTTTCATTAGCCGGAGGGGTCGACCAATCGGAAGAAACCACCGCATCAATTTCATTTAAAAAACGACTTGGCGGGTTATGTTGTACGCTACCGAATAGCATGCGTGAGCCAACAGAAATTAGATAGAGTTCTTGGCGGGCCCGGGTGATGCCTACGTAAGCCAGGCGTCGCTCTTCTTCCATTCCCTTTTGATCGTAAATTGATCTGGAATGAGGGAAAAGGCTTTCTTCCATTCCGGCCATAAACACTACGTTAAACTCCAGTCCCTTTGCAGAATGCAAGGTCATTAAAGTAACGGCGTCGCTATTTAAATCGACGCTGTCGATGTCACTTATTAGACTGACTTCTTCGAGGAAATCCGCCAGTTGCAAATCTTGGTATTGCCGGGCAACGCTGAGTAATTCTTTGACGTTCTCCTGCCGGGCTTCCCCTTGGGGCGTACCATCATCTAAGGACTCTAAATAGTTCAATCGACGGGTGAGGGCTTCGATTAGCTCGTAAGGGCTGGCTTGCTGAGCTTGCTTTTGAAAACTAAGCAGAATATCCCCGAGATCTCTGAGCCCGGCCACCGCCTTAGGACTTAGTTTAGGACAGTCCGCGCTTTGCCCCAGAGCTTCAACTAAGGGCTTGGCGGTTGACGTCCGCCATGTCAAAAACCGCTTTAAGCTAATCGCCCCGATACCCCTGGACGGCACATTTACAATCCGCTCAAAGCTGATGTTGTCATCAGGCTGAAAGATTAAACGAAGGTAAGCAATGATGTCCTTAATCTCTTTTCGATCATAAAAGCGCACACCGCCAACCACTTTGTATGGCAAACCAAAACGAATGAAACCCTCCTCAATGGCCCGGCTTTGAGCGTTTGTGCGGTACAAAACGGCATAATCCCGGTAATTACGCCTTCCGGCAGAAACCGCAGTCGCAATCCTTAGGCAGATTGCCTCGGCTTCAGCGCGTTCATCCCTTACATGAAGCACTTGTACCGGCAAACCATCCCCGGCCGCGGTCCAAAGCTTTTTATCGCTGCGCTCGGAGATCTTGGTTATGATCGCCTGGCCGGCATTTAAGATATTGCTAGTAGAACGGTAGTTTTCTTCCAGCTTAATAACCGTACATTCCGGGTAATCGCGTTCGAAGTTTAAGATATTCCGGAAGTCAGCACCCCTAAACCCGTAGACTGTCTGCCAGTCGTCGCCGATAACCGCCAAATTGTGTTTATCGTTAGTTAACAGTTTAGTTAGACGGTATTGAGCGGCGTTGGTGTCCTGGTACTCATCGACCAGGACGTAACGAAATTGGTTCTGCCACCGGGCTCTCACTTCCGGCTGGCTTTCTAATAAACGTACCGTCTGGACAATTAGGTCGTCAAAGTCCAGACCACCGGCTGTTTTTAGTTCCCGCTCGTAAAGCGGGTAGACTTTGGCCGCTGCCGCAGCCGTTGGGTAACTAGCTAGCGCTGAATACTCTTCCGGAGCAATAAGCTCGTTTTTAGCAGATGAGATTAGACCGGAAAGCGCTTTGGGCGGGAAGGCTTTCTCATCCAAAGAGAGTTCCCGGCTGACCCTTCTAATAGCCGCCAAGCGATCACCCTCATCGAAAATAACGAATGATTTAGGCAAATTAATGCGGTCTGCATCAACCCTTAGGATGCGCACGCAGATTGAGTGAAAGGTGCCCATAAATGGCATAAATGAACGGTTGGAGGCGTCCGCACCGATCAAGGCTGCCACCCGGTTGCGCATTTCTTGCGCCGCCTTATTAGTAAATGTTACCGCCAAAATTTCCGGTGGCGTGGCTTTAGCGCTAGCCAGCAGATAAGCAATGCGGTGAGTTAAAGTTTTGGTTTTGCCGCTACCGGCACCGGCCTGAATAAGGAGCGGCCCTTCGGTGCTTAAAACGGCTCTTTTTTGCTCGTCGTTTAATCCGCGCAGTAATTCAGCAAATGGCTCAGTCAAGTCTTGATTCATATCTTAATTGTAAGGTGTTTAGGACTTAAGAACAAAGAAGTGCGTATGCGGCAGGTGCAAACTGTTATTAATTATTCCGGCATCTAACGCCACATCCAGCCAAACTACAGCCAGTAAAATGCAAATTAGCAACCCAATTAAGATAACTCGTTGGTTGTAGCGCTTTTCCTTCATGTTGATTGGCAGGAAGTAACGTTCACTTTCGACCAGCTGGTTAATTTTTTCGATGCGCTCGCGACTTTCTTCTTCTTGCTGTAACTGGCGGCGCATTTTGGCAGCCTCAGATTGGGCCTCTGGTGGCGCTGACTGACTTTCGCTATCTGTCTTGGGCTCAGTTACCTCAGGCTTTGGCTCCGGCTCACTTGCCGGCTCAGCTTGGGGTTCGTTGGCTTCAGTCTTTGCTTCCGGCTCACTTGCCGGCTCAGCTTGGGGTTCGTTTTTAGGTGAGTCTAAATTATTCTCAGTTAATGGTTCTATTTTTAGCTCGGCCTTTGGTTTAGCTTCAGCTTTATCTTTAGAAGAATCAAACTTAATAAAGTTGTTTCGATTGACATTATCTTCTTCCTCTTTGGGCATGGACTCGTCCTCGCCGGCTTGGGCAACGAACTCCGGATCGGACATAATTGGCTTGCGGCTAACAATTATCGGGCGATTAGTTTCAGGCTCGGAACTGCCTGAGACTACATCGATTGTTTTACTCTTTTTAGTTTCTGCCACCGAAAATTTCCCTCTGACCTTAGTCTTACTCTGCCTTAGATTCGCTTAACGCCGCCAGATGAACACCTGTAACGATATCACTGAAGCGTTCATAATTTAGGCTGGCGCGGCCAACTAGCAAGCCGTCAACTCCGCTAACTTCCATGATTGCCGCGACGTATTCCGGCTCATCGCTGCCGCCGTACAAAAGACGCACCGCCTCTTCAGTAGTTTGTCCGTAAAGTTCTCGTACCTGGAAGCGGATCCAACTAATCGCCTCAGCGATGGCATCTGGAGGTGCCGGTTGGTCGGCGCCGATCGCCCAGACCGGTTCGTAGGCAATCACAATATTCTCTACATCTTGGCTGGTAAGATTCGCAAGCGCTGTAACCACTTGGTCGTGGAGTACTTGCTTTGTCTCTCTTTGGGTGCGTTCTTCTTTGGTCTCGCCAACACAAAGGATTGGCACGATGCCGTTACGTACCGCAGCGGCAACCTTGTCCCGTACTTCATCTAAGCTCTCATGAAAGTAACGCCGGCGTTCGGAATGACCAATAATTGCATAATGCACGAGATCGCGCATCTGACTTAAAGAAACCGCTCCGGTGTAGGCCCCTTCGTCTATAAAGTAACCGTCCTGAGCCGCCAGGCGGAACTTTCGACGGTCAATTTCCTGGCTTATGGGCTGTAAACTGAGATAGCTGGGAGATAGGACTACTTCAACGCCACGATGGACTTTTACGGTCTTATTCAAGCGGTTTACAAGCAGACTTGACTCATGTACGCTCAAGTACATTTTCCAATTAGCCACCACTAATTTGACCCTGCTCATAGTATTTACCTTATTGTACCCTATTTATCCTCCAGAGCTTCGACTCCTGGCAATTTACGTCCGGCCATCAGCTCAAGACTGGCTCCGCCACCGGTAGAAACATGATTAAACTGCTCAATTAAACCACGGCTTTCAACATAACCGACCGTGTCCCCGCCACCAACCAAACTAAAGGGACGAAAACCAAATTGACCCAGTAAAGCGTCTACAATTAGTTCGGTTCCGTGAGCGAACGGCCCGCTGGCACCGATCAGGGAAGATACTTCTGTTACTCCCATCGTACCGTTCCAAACCACAGTACTTACCTGCTGTATCGCACCGGCAATAAATGAACCGCTGAATGGACCGATGTCGAGAATCCGCTCGTGTTTGGCTACGCTAATCGCTCCATGCGGCACCCTTCTCGGGTAATTCTCAATTTCGGCGACAACGTGCGTGCTGAAGTCAACAATCCTGGTTGTTGCATCTGGCTCGATCTTCTCCGAGACAACCGCATCGCGTGGTAGCACGAACACAAAACGCCGCTTTTTGGCCTCTTCATCGGCCATACGAATGATGTCCCTGGCTAGAGGTAGGTCATTCGAGTCAATTAGACTATCGCCGACAAAAACGCCTTGGGCGCTTAAAAAGGTGTTGCCCATTGCGCCGCCAATGGCCACAATGTCTGAGATCTCAATGAACCTTTTTATTAAGTCAAGTTTGTCAGTAATCTTCGCGCCACCAATAATTGCCATTAACGGGCGCTTCGGGTTAGCCATCACTTCGGTAATTGTATCTACCTCACGTTTAAGTAAAAATCCGGATACTGAGGGCAGGAAGCGAGTGATCGCATCAGTTGAGGCGTGCTTGCGGTGAACTACGCCAAAACCATCTTGAACAAAAAGTTCAGCCGGCTTAGCTAATGCCTTAGCAAAGCTCTCGGAGTTCTCCTCCTCTTCAGCATGAAAGCGCAGGTTTTCACAAAGCACAACTCCACCGTGCTCTAGCTTAGCTAAAGACCGCTCCACTGGTTTACCGATACAATCCTTGGCAAATTCCACTTGAACATTAAGCATCCGCTCCAGAACTTGAGCTACCGGATGCAGCGAAAACTCGGGATTAACGTGACCGTCAGGACGGCCTAAGTGCGAGATGATAATCGGTTTAGCGTTGTGCGTTAGCAAATATTTAATCGTCGGCAGAGCCTGCTTAATCCTATAGGCATCGGCGACTTTACCGTCTTTAATCGGGACGTTGAAATCGGCCCGCAAGAGTACCGTTTTGCCGTCAACCGAAACGTCTTCTACTGTTTTTTTAACAAACATTTACTCTAGCATCCTTACTTTTATTGTATCCGTAGTACCGACCACACCAGGCTGTTGACCGGATACCGTAACTATTACGTCGCCTTTGCTAAAAACGTGAGTATCTCTTAGATAATCCGTCAGTTTAACTGCAGCTTTAGTGGTTGCCGGTCTTACGAAACTACTCAAGCCAAAGACAATCGCTAGTTGCTGAGCCGTACGTTCCAAATTAGTTACGGCAATCAAGGGCGTGCTTGGACGTCTGGCGGCAATACTTAACGCTGTAGACCCGGTTTTAGTCTCTGCGACTATCGCCTTGGCTTTCACGATTTGAGTTAGTTTAATGATTGCCTCGGTAATCGCGTCTTGAATTGATTGGTTTAGGTTAGCGTCATCGAGACTAACTAGCGCAGGAGCGTGACTTTCGGTGTAGCTAATAATTCGCTGCATCGTCTTGGCCGCCTCTACCGGGTAACGACCGGCCGCGGTTTCTTCGCTAAGCATGAGACAGTCAGCGCCGATAAGAACGGCCGTGGCCACATCGGACACTTCGGCTCGGGAAGGCTCCATTTCCTGAGTCATACTAATCAACATCTGTGTAGCGACGATTGTCGGTTTGGCATATCGCCGCCCTAGAGCAATAATGTTGCGTTGCACTAAAGGAATGCTTTCGGCTGGCGTCTCCACCGCCAAATCTCCGCGGGCAATCATGATCAGATCAGATTCCTTAATTATGTCCTCCAAATTGTCGATTGCGGCTTTGGTTTCGATCTTGGCAATAATCCGAGCGTTGAAGTTGATCGTCGAGAGAATACGTCTGAGCTGTTTAATGTCTTCGTCCGACTGAACAAAACTGAGCGCTACATAGTCAATGTCTTGGCTGGCGCCCCATATAAGGTCGGCCCTGTCTTTTGGCGTAATAACGTCACCGGCAAAATCTGTATCCGGTAGATTGATGCCCTTGCGCTTAATAAGTATCCCGTCGTTTTGGACTTCTACATAAACCTCGCCGTTCTTTATAGCGCTAACCTGGCTAATAACACGGCCGTCAAACAGCATCACCCTTTCGCCGCGTTTTACCTTAGTGCTTAGATCATATTGAGTCGGCAAATGTCCGCTCTGGCTAAAGTCGGCGTCGTGTTCAAGCACTAGAGTTTGACCGCGCTTTACTTCTAGCGCGCCGTCGAAATCTCCTAAACGCATCTTCGGGCCTTGAAGGTCTTGAACGATAGACACGCGTACGCCCAGCTCGCTCGCGGCTTTACGCACCCATTTAATTTGCTCGCCCTTCTCTTTGTGAGTACCGTGCGAGAAATTAAGCCGGAAACCGTTAACGCCGCTTTTAATCAGCTCTAAAACCAGCTCATAGCTACTAGTCGCCGGACCGATAGTAGCTAAGATTTTGGTTAGTGTTCGTTCGCTTGGAACTTCTGGTTTTCTTGTTTTATTGCCCACCATTCGCTCTTAAGTATATATTGTGACAGGCATAAATTTAAAGACTTCTTACTGGTTATGGATAAAGTTATACTTGTTTGCTGCCTGTGCAGGCATAGTTCGCGTATCAACTTCATCCCAACCGACACGGTTCATTTCAGATATCGTCCAGGAGCCGGTTAAGAGATTAACACTTTCCACAAAGGCTACGTGCCCTAGTCCACCGGGAGCCAGCGGATCCTGCATAATAGCTCCATAGCTGGGTGTGTGGTCGACCTGATAGCCGTCTGCCGCGGCGCGCGTTGCCCAAGTAATCGCATTGCCCCAGGTGTTTGGTATCGGCTCACCGATTTGGATACGCCGCAGAGCTACCCAGTAGGTGCACTCGCCATACTCATAGGCGTCTGAAGCGTTAGCCGGTGAGTCGAATAAACTAATCGCTGCGGAGGCCAAGGCGCCGACATTCGTCGCTGTAAGCAGAAAAATAATTGGCATGCTCATCATAAAGATAACTACCGCCACTGACAGAGCGACCATTTTCTTCATTTTGCAAAAACCTCATTCGGATCGGTAGTAATTAGCGGGTGTTCGCTAGCAGATGCCACAACGCTTAATGCGACGTGATTCAAATCGGCAATAATTAATGCGTCGCCGCGGTCACAAGTCAGCAAAAAGCTCTGTTCAAACTCGCTTAGCTTAAACTCCTGAGAGACATTGTTGATTGTGGTGCTGTCTTGGCGCATTAAAATTCTTAGTGAACTTTGGCTGGCAATGGCTCGTCCATATTCGTTGGCTAAAAAGTCCGATGCCTGCTGAGAAATGACCGCCACTCCCAGCCAGTACTTCCGGGCTCTCCTAAAAAGTCCAGCTATAAAGCGGGCGCTTTGCTCATGCTCCAGCAGCAACCAGCCCTCATCAATTACCAGTAGCCGTTTTTTAGGTTGATGCTTTACTTTCCCCCAGACAAAATTGGAAATTATTAGCATCATCATCTGGCGCAGATTGTCCGGCAAATCTTTAATGTCAAATACCACTAGGCGGTTGTCTAAATCAATGTTTGTCGGGTGGTTAAAAACCGAGGCTAGGGAGCCGTTAACAAACTTTTCCAATCGTTCCGCCAATCTATGCTCCTGAGCCTTAATAAGTTGCTCGTAGAAGTCCTCCAGCGTCACCTCGCGCTTTAATGATACTTTCTTATAAGCTGCTAGGATGGCTTTATCTACGACTGCCATTTCCCTGGCATTTAAGCCGTCGACCATCAGCGAAATAATCTCCGTTAGTCCTTGCACCTGTTCAGCTAATGAGGCAGAGGTAGTTGTCTTATCTTTGCTATTCAATCCAAAAGGGTTTATCTTCTGGCTCGAGCCGATAGAAAGTTCAATATGGGTGCCTCCAACTGAACTTGCCAGATTGGCATATTCGCGTTCCGGATCAATTACGATAACGTCCGTTCCAAGCATTAATTGTCTTAGTATTTCAACTTTGCTGGCATAACTTTTGCCACTTCCGGACTGAGCAAAGGTAATACTATTGGCATTATTTAAACCAAAGCGGTCGAGCATCACGAGCGAGCTGTTAGATTTATTAACTCCGTAGAGAATGCCGTTTTCCTGTACCAGCTCAGAAGACATAAAAGGAAAGCTTAAGGCTGCCGACGAACTATCCAGGTTACGTTTCTGTTTAAGCCTGTCTTCGGCTCTGGGCAATACTGACTGCAGTCCGTCAAGTTGCTGGTACCGGGCCGTTTTAACAAAAAACATTCTGGCTGCGAGGGCAGTTTCTAGAAGTTTGGTTAACTTGTTGAGATCGTTTTCCGATTCTGCTATTAAGCAAATATAGATCGCCAGTTGAAATAACTTTTCCTGACCGCGCTGAATTTTGTCACGCAATTGGGTGGCCGACTCTAACGGATCGGTAATGTCCGGTCCGACAATCCGGCCGGCTTTAATCATCGTGCGCTTAGTTGATTCAAGTTCGGTAATTTTGCGCTGCAGTCTGGGTAAAGCGCTGGTAGCGTCAATATCCTCAATTTGGAATGAGATATCTACGTCGTGGTTAAAGTTAATTAAGCTATCCAACCAGCCGGAATGAGCTACGTAGGGATATCCGGAGATATAAAGTACGCGCAAGAATTGTCCGTCCAATTCGAGATAGTCCGGAAACTCTTCTAAGCCGGAGTAGCTAATTAAACTCAGCTGGTCCTGCTCGCCAAAACAGACTACATGATCCGACTGCTTGCTATTGAGTAGCTGTTTTAGCTTCATGCTCCATCTCCTACCAGTACCGTATGCATCAATCGCATTACGCTATCCGTTAAAGGCTGATTCTTAGCCTGTTTCGGATTATAAAAAGCATAAAACAGATTAAGTATTTCGATGCCTCTAAGCTCGCGGGTATTCATGCCTAAGCGCATTAAGCCCTTTTCGACAATTTCGGTTTTCAAAGACAGCTGCTCACGGGCAAATTCAAAGTCATGCCGAGAATCCAACTCCAGCGGTACAACGACATAAAAGTTTCGGCTCAGTATCCGGTTTACACTGACTAGGCTGCGCACAAACGAGGCATAGCTCTCGATTTGACTGCGGTAAACGGCATGCTCTTCTTTCTTCGAGCGCTCATCAAGATCGTCTAAGTAATGGTCGAGGTCTATTTCGCGTACCCGAATGATAATTTGGATCTGGAAGCCCAGCCCATTTAAAAAGCTTTGGTAGGTTTCGATTAATGCATCCTGCTCATCCTCGCTTTTAAGCTCGAAGTTAACCGACGAGGTTTCAATGATGCTGCAGTAGCGCCTATCCGAAAGCGCTAAGATCTCCTCTTGAACCCCCTTTATACTAATCTGGATCTTAGCCGAACCATTGTTTTGTCGGGACGGTTCTATTCTATTGCTGCGCTTTAATACGTGCATTGAGTTGCCCCTTATTATTCGTAAAGTAAGTAATTTTTTTATTGCTCAGAAAATTCTCTAGCATCAGGTAGTCGGAAGGGGTTAAATCGGCTAGCGATTCAGATGTGATTAGAGTTGGAGCAACCTTGGTTTCAATGCTTATTAAGCCGGAATCGTTATGATCATTTTCGCAGGGCGGATCAAGTGTTGCTACGTAGCGACGGGGGCGGATATGATAACTCACTAACACCCCTAGCCAATGCAATAAAAGTTGGCCTCGGAATCGAACAGCAAGCACGGCGATTGGTGCCGAAACCAAAAACGTAATAACCAGCTTGTATACCTTAACGTGCATCAAGGGCGGTAAACCGGCAAAAACAATGCTCGCAAAAAAGACCGGCAGCACTAAAAGGACAATCTGGGTCAGGGATAATTTAGCGGTAATGGTATCCTCGATTGAAGTGATTTGGGCAGGTACGATTGAAGTTTTCATGCTTTTGGCCCCTTGTTATTCTTGGGGGTGCTGTTACTGGAACGATTAATTTTGGACTTTGCTTCTGGTAAAACTTTGCGTACGCCCCCTCCGGCGGCACTTAAGGCCGGGGCGACGCTACTGCTGTAAGCATAACTAGCCGTTAAAGCCAGGTAACTAACGCCGTTAATAAAATTACTCCCCAGGCGGCGAGCCGAACGCGCCCCCAGGCTGGCGTAGTTAAGCTGCATTAGCACTCCCTGGGTTTTAATCAGTGCAATCAGGGTAGCCAGACCAAGCAGTAGCGACATTATTGGGTCAGGCGAGCTGTTGCCGCTGCTAACTACGCCTAAGAACAATGATCCGGCCAGGGTCAGAATTATGACATGTATAAACAAAACAAAAATTGTGGAGAGATAGGCCTTTAGGGCGTTTTCCACGAAATCCCTAAAACTAGGCAGTAGCCAGAGCAAAATAAGCAAGGGAGACAACACGGCGCCTAAATAAAGGGCCACAATGCGTCCGATATAGTAGATGATTAAAATTACGCTGAAGACTAGAAAAATAACAAATACTATTAATGCGGCTAGACTATATCCGGAGGCTCCGGAAACAACCTTTAGCAGAGATTGCCAGGGAGTGATGTTTCCTGCTCCGGCGCGTATCGCCAAAATCATGGTATTAGAAAGCTCAATTGCCCCGTCCAGTAGATAAATCGAAGTGTTAATTAGCACAAATACCAGCAGTAGTTGAGGCACTAGGGAGGAGAGGCTGATATCTTTGAGCCCGATGTATTCGCCACTCATTACATGGAATCCAAGCAGCGCAATTACTAATACTAGCAATCCGTCGGCTAGACCGGTGCAGATGAGCCAAAGGTGCATAACGCTAGCACTATGAGTTAGCAAAGGTGTGGACTTAGTAAAGTACGACAGGGCTAAAATGAATGGTTTGCCAACGGTCTCGACAATTACCGCCATCATACCGGCAATTGCTTTAATTAACACCTCCACCAGTCCGCCACTTGCAGATACCGGCTTGATCGCTGCTAGGGTTGGTAGTTTTTGCGATGTGGAGACCGACGAGCTAACAAATGTATGGGTCAGGATTAGGCTGATCGCCGAGGCCGCCAAAACAATGACCAGCCCAAGCATAGCCCTTGAGAGCATGTGTTTGGCATGGGCTAGTTTACCGGGATCGCCGGAACTTGTGATGTACGCCAGTCCGCCCCAAACCAGAAAAAAAGTACATAAAAGCGTGGCTAGTCCGCTTAGGCTAGCGAGTATTGGAACGACGAAGCCGTGAATTGAAGCAAAGAAGTAAATCATAGTCTGATGCTACCGAAAGCCGAACTCGCTAGACTGGTGACGATTCCACTAAGTACAAATGCCGCGATTGCGATAGCCAGACCGAGGGCTGAGAAAACAATCGTTCGCTTAGCATGTTCTAAGTTATGCGGATTGCCCGAACTGGTTATGTACTTGAATCCGCCTAAAACAAAGAAGCCGGTGGCGACTAATCCGGCAATGCCGGTTACCGCCGTAATAACGCTACGGATAAAATTATCCACCTGGCCCATCTGAGCATTAGCCGCCAGAGCATTCCCCGGCGGAGCTATTATTAACGCAAGCAATGGCGCAATCAGCCAACAGCTAAGAACCGCGGCCTGCTTAACTCTCTTTGACATTTTCTTATCCCCTCCGTCAATTCGAAGGGATTATATTTATGACAGCTCGGGCGATGCAACCAATTCGCTACGATTGTTAAGTCATCTGGTTCTAGGGGTTGACTTTTTTTGGCCACCACCAGAACTATAGACAGTTGGAATTTATCTTTAGAAGAATCCGAAATAAGCTTTAGCAAATAAATAGCTGGCCCGACTAGACGAGGGGCATTAAATATCTCTGAACTTTCTAGGATAAGTAAACAAACGCCTAGAAAACTTGTAACTAGCGCACCTGATTAATGGAGGTTACTTTAGGTCTTTAAGCAGCTGCTGGTACTCTTCTTTTTTGATTTCGCCTTTTGCGTAACGCTGTTTAACGATGTTTAACGGATCAGCGCTACCTTCGATAGACGTTCCTCGGGAGCTAACATCGTGATGATTTAGCAACCAGATTACTATAAGAGCGACAATCACAATGAAAATTAAGAAAAACACACCCATTAAAGCTCCTATACCCCAATTGTGAGCGCCCATCGGGCCTGGACCGTAGTTGTAATACATATTTAATCTTCCTTCCTTATTTATTCATAATATTACTCAGTTTCCTGATAATCTCCTATGATTTAGCTTACACCAAACTCCAAAACCTAAAACTCGCGTCACTACTCTGCTAAAGTTACAGCTATGATATTCAGACTTGCCTTACTAGCCGCAGCCGGAGTGGCTCTATCTAACGGGATTGCTGCCGAGCTGGAGAAAAACAGCGCCGACAAACATGCTCGGGTAAGCGCTCTAAGACTGAGCATTTTAACCCGGTTAGTGCGTGACTGGCCATATCTCCTTGGTCTTCTGCTCGACGTCATAGCCTGGCCGCTGACTTTAGTCGCGGTGCACGAATTGCCGCTCTTCGTAGTCCAGCCGATAGTGGCCTTTAGCGTAGTAGTCACGGCACTAATAGATAAGTTTATTCTGCGCCGCGCATTAAGTGCCCGCTCTTTAGTCGCTATGGGAATTATCTTCTTTGGCTTAATCATGCTCAGCCTCACGGCTCAGCCCGAGAAAGCTCAAGCCGTCGGTCAAGTCGCGAAGTGGATTATTGTGTTCTTCCCGCTGCTTTTGGCGCTTCTGGCATCAATATCCATTAAAACTAAAGTCTATTCTTCGGCGGCAGTTTTAGCTGCTATTAGCGGCTTAGCCTTTGGCGGCACAGCCATCACCGGTCGGATGCTGATAATTACGCACCCCTACTGGCAGGTTCTTTATAGCCCCTTGTTATGGTCCCTGTTCGCTTACGGTCTAGTTGGCATTCTAACCTTTACCGTAGCTCTGCAGAGACATCACGCAAGTGTAATTAATGCTACTATGGTAGCCTTCGAAACCCTGGTACCGATTGCTATTGGCATTGCATTGCTGGGGGACAGGCCGCGACAAGGACAATGGGGCTTGGTTATTGCCGGGGTAACTCTAGCTTTGGCGGGCACAATAATGATTAGCTTACGTTCTAGCGGAGAGTACTAAGCGAGCCGGGAAATACTCGCTAGGCACCATTGGACAGGGTTGCGTAAGTTTAGCTTGAAGCCTGCGCAGCAATTAAACGCTAGTTTGCTTAGCTTTGGCGCGCGGCTTATTCATTAGGTATCTGACTAGATAATAACCGGCAATGGCTCCGACTATTCCAAACACCCATCCAGCTCCAATATCCAGTGGAGAATGGACTTTAGCTAGCACCCTGGCCACCCCAATCAAAACGCTAAGTACGGCCATAACAATAGCTGCTTTTTTGTGATAGAAATAGGTGATTGCCGTCAGCGTAGAAGTTAGCAATGCATGGTCTGAGGGAAAGCCGTTATCTGCGGCATGCGCGATAAGCGGTTTAACGTGTTCGGTTACAAACGGTCGGGGATCGTAATAAAGCTTTGAAGCAATACGCGATAGGATAAAGGCAATTGCCCCGGCGGCAATAGTGGCCCAAATAAATTGGAGTTTTACTTCTCGGTTTGTTTTTAGCCAAGCGATAGCCAGGCCTAAGATTACAAATAAGTACAAGTAAGCGGCGCAGAAGATGATTATATCGTTCATTTATTTTATTAAGATTCCTTGCTTTAATTTTATAAAAGGACTGCTCTTGCTATTATACAAGGCTTCAGACCAAGGAATCTATTTTCGCTTTATTAGAGATTAAGTCAGGCTATATTCATTGGCTCAAGCACTGGATTGTAAACCTAAGATAGCGTAACGGCCCAAAATCAGGTGAGAGTTCATCTGTCGTTTAATCAGTTTAGTCAGACCAGTAATCAAGTGAAGGTTAATCGGCAGTTTATGCTCATGCGTGCCGAGACTGTTGATGCGATCGATGGACAATGCGTCAGATTCAATAAAGTTAGCGCCTTGATTCGCGACAATAATATTGCGCATAAATTTCTCGATAGTAGAAGCGTCAGAGTTTAGACCTAGCACATAAAATAACTGAATGCAGAGCATTTCCAGCCTCTGCTCAACTTCTCCCTTCTCAAAACTTAGTAAATTCTCGATCTTGAGATTGCCTATTCTTAACATTGCCCCGAGCTCAATTACACTTCTTTTAACGACCTCGATACGTTCTGGTTCCATAGAGCTTAGGTAAGGACCGAGTTCTTCCTCGATAATGTCTTGCAACCTTGTTTCGCGCTCCACTGTGTCGTCCGGTTCTGAATCAATGCTCATTTCATCAGCAAATTGATCAGGCATCATATCAAATTGCTCATCAAACGGGCTAGTTTCGGCAAAATTTGCGATCAAATTAACCAGTAGCTCGCCCATATATTCAGTTTCGGCCTGCATTAAATCTTTCTTTTCGACTATAGAGACGTCAATCTCGGACACGTCTTCTGTTAAAACATCAACTTCAGAATAGTTTTCCATAGGAAGCGTTTCTTCATCAAAGCTAAGGCCTGGGATGTCTAGATCCTCTAGCTGAAAGTCTAAATCTAAACTACCGGCTAATAGTGGCCCGTCGATTTGTTCCTGGTCCGTTGTCAGCGAGTTAATTAAAGCGATGGCTTTTGGGGCAGCATCGAGGCTGTCATGTATATTCTCGGCGCTTGAAGCGAGTTGGGGCGGGTTAGGCGCGGGCTTGGTTTCACTTTTTACTTGACCGACATTGGCAATGTGATCGACAGAAGTTAGGGGTCTTAAAGGTGTTGCTAGCTTAGCTTTTGGTTGCTGTCTTTTATTTATTACACTTGCGGCTTTAAGAGCGCTCTTATCGTTTTGGACGGTCGAGTTATGCTTCTTTGGAACATTAGTATCATGTAACTTTACTTCATTACTCTTTGGTAGAACAGTCTCCTGCAAAACTGCTATTTCAACAAGTTGTAAGGCTTCGTTGGATTGCCGGGTATTTTCTCCCTTAGCAGCAACTGGCGGTTCAGGTTTTTCTTTATCATTATCATTGTTTTTTTTAGGCGCTTCAGTTCTTTCTTTAGGGTTTTTTTCGGATATATTTGTAGCCGGAATCTCTGAAGTTTTGGGATTATCTAATTTTTTTTTTGGATTTCGCGGGTTGTCTCGCTAATCTTTGGCTCAAATGCACGATCTACCATGCTAAACTTCTGAAATGTTTCCTCAACTCCAGCTAAGCCTTTTTCGTGATAAGCATTCCTCACCATGTCCCCTACAGGACATCTTTCGTCGCTAAGCATCTGGGCTACCGTCCCGTTGAACCTGCCGAAGCTTACCGTTTGCATCGCATCCTCGGCTTCTAACCCATACTGATTTCTTAAAAAATCTTCATTTAGAGTGCCGTCCGGGTTTATAACAGCCTCTGCGGCAGCCAATTCTTGAGAATCAGATGGAAACCCTTCTTGTTGCGCCATATGTATTAATCATAAGCATAACGTATATAAAAGTCTAGGTACTGCACTTACTAGCTATACCAAAGAGACTTCAGCTCTTGGAAGAGCTATGTTTAATGCAGCGCGGAATTCTTCAGGATTTAAGTAATTTTCGCTTTTAAATATTCGCCAAGTTCGTGAGGCGAGTCGACATTTACAATCTTTTTCGGATTGGACAAATACGACAATATTTCCGAACGAATAGGCTCGATACTTACTAATAGCGTTAATCCGGAATCAATATCTAGCATTTCGATATCGTTAATTGCATTTCCTGCAACTAATATATTCTCAGGTTCAATAGCAAGCTGGTTAGCCACATATTCAACAGCCAGACCTTTATTGATGTTGTTTTTAACAAACTCCATATTACCGTCTTGAAATATAACGTTTGTATCGGTTCGAGTAAACGACAATTTAAGGTTTTCTACTTTAACATAATCTTTTAGCTTTAGGGTGACGTTTGTGACCCGCTGCTTTAGCAGGATGTCTTCGAATTCACCGATAGAGCAATAAAATACATCGGCATAGTGCCCGCGTTTTTGGATTTCTTCAGCTATATCTTCTTGATTAATGCACCACACCTGCACTTTTTGGTTCAGGTCAACGGGATTGAACCAAACTAGTTTGTACAGGTCAATGTTTGCCCTAGTAAAGTCAATGACATGATCAAGTTCCCTTTCGCTGAAAAACTCACCGAAGACAACTTTGCCATTGAAATCTACTATTTTAGTGCCATGCTCAATTATTAATAGAGCTTCCTCGGAAACAATATCTTTGAAGGCATCGCCTAACATTTCTTTTAAGCGTATATATCCGCGTCCTGTAGAAACCGTACTCATATAACCCACTGAGCGAAGATGTTTTATGCCTTCAATGACACTGGGCGGTATGGTTCCCTTATCTGCAATCGTGCCGTCTACATCAAATACCGCCAGGCGTGATGCTTTTACCATACAGGCAGTATAGCAAAATCGAGATACTTGCACGCTAGAAAGTCCGGTTGCTATTTAAACTATCCATAACCCTAATTGGATCTTGGACGGGTAAAGAAAAGTGATATTTCTTATCTGCAACCCGAATTGTATAGTTTTACTTAGTATGGCGGTAGTAGAAAGCAGCAAGCTTAGACAGGTGCTCTCCGAGTGGCTATCTTCTAGGAAGCCAAAGACTCTCGGTGATTTGATTGAAGCCTTCAAGGAGAAGGGTTTTGCCGTTTTGTTCTTGTTGCTTATGATATTCCCTGCCATGCCGCTGCCAACGGGAGGTGTAACGCACATTTTCGAACTTATCGTTATGCTACTCTCGATTGAGTTAGTGGCCGGAAAAGATACCGTTTGGCTCCCAAAGAGTTGGCTAAACAAAGAGCTGCCCGCGAGTCTGCGCACTTCCGCGCTGCCAAAACTGATTAGCCTAACTAAGTTTATTGAAAAGCACACAAAGCCTAGATTGGCTAAACTTCAAAGCAGCAAACTAGGTGGAAGAATTACCGGCTTAGTGGTTCTACTGTTTAGCATTTTTGCCTTTTTAGCGCCCCCCTTTTCAGGACTGGACACTCTACCCTCCTTAGGAGTGGTCTTGATCGCACTAGCCTTAATTTTCGAGGATGCCCTGCTAAGTTTAATCGGCCTGCTGGCCGGTGGCATCGGTATCGGACTAGTGATTATATTAGGCAAAGTGGCTTTCCAATTGCTCTAACTGACCCCCTTAGGTTAAGGAGTGAGAATTGGGCCTTTGAGAAGAAGTCTCGGTGCTTGACTAGCATATCTAATAACAGGGACGAGGAACTCCAAAAGCCAGTTGCTCATGAAATAAGCTTTGTCCGCCAAGACTTTAGGCTAGACCATTAATTGAATGTTCAATATGAAGCGTTCAATCCATGTGCATCTGCATGTGTTGGTGGGGGTTTTTATTTATCATGTATCTATTTACGGGCACAGTAATAATAAATGCTGTTGTTAACGACAGCGCTAACCCCCACCAAAATCTTGGTTGATCGGCAGTAACTAACAAAGCGTTAGGTATGATGAACTCTATAATGTTGTCAACTATCTCCATAACAGTAATTGAAACCGTATCTGTTGCGGCAGTTATTTTAAAAGCTTCTTTTGCGGAGCTTGCGTGCTTACGTACGCCACGATAAGTTAATGAGTAACCGAAAATAAACGCAAATAATATAGCCAGCGGTAGCCGGCCGAGTCTATGCCATCCAAGAGTCGAGGCTAATATCATCCCGACGATTTCACCAACGCCACAACCGATGAGGCAATGGACGGTATGCCGTATAGCCATTTTCGTTGTTTGATCTAACTTCATGCTTTTTAGTTTAACAAATGACGAACGTATAGAGAGGGTGACTCTAAGGGGTACGATCTATAAGAAATAGTAGGTAAAATTATTCAGTGGAATAGCCTACTTAGAACTCCTTTTCTTAATCAGGTTTTTATAAAAGTCTAATAATTTACTGTTTTGTTTAGGTTTCTCCCACCACATTGGTTCTCTGGCGAGGATATCACTATAACTATTTAGTGGCGAGAATGGCTTCGTCTGGGACATGCCAATCT
The DNA here is from genome assembly GCA_027340655.1 of Candidatus Saccharimonadota bacterium. Classification (GTDB taxonomy): domain Bacteria; phylum Patescibacteriota; class Saccharimonadia; order Saccharimonadales; family UBA4665; genus JAJZWH01. The sequence continues at coordinate 2,935 of DAHWQR010000003.1, read as the reverse complement.
CCGTGCCGTAGTAAATCATAGGGATTGCTTGAAGCAAGAATTGAAGAGTAGCCACTTTCTTTAATTTATTAATGTCGTCACCACAACGATATAAAAACCTCTCCATATCATGATTATCTAAAAAGGTTATGTGGCTGATTACATTTCTGTGCCTAACAATCTTTTTCACTATTTGACTTTTATACTTTCCGCTGCCAGAAGTTGCATATCTTTCCAAAAGTTGAGCTGTCTCAAAGTCTAAGATTCCATCTAAAATTCCAGCGTAATTCTTATATAAACGATTATTCCACTGGAATAGCCATATTAAATATTTATATGGAGTATGGAGTAATTTCATCTCCCGCAGTTTTACGTTTCTAGTTATCCAAGCTTCACCTATAAATACTGCTTCAGGAAATTCCTCTCTTAGGGGTTTTATTACCGCTTTGATATTATCATTCGAAATTCCCACAATATGGTCAATTCTAACTCCATCAAATCCAATACCTAACCATTTACGCGCAGAGCCCAATAAATGTTGTCTAACTTCTTTATTGCCTAGATTAAGTTTTGGTAGCTCTTTATATCTACTAAAGCATTGATAATCATTAGGCCAAGATTCAAAAATAAACCAATCCCTATATTTACTATTCTTATCGTTTATGGCATCAAGAAAATATGGGTGCTTATTGGAGCAGTGATTGGGTACAAAATCAAAAACTATTCTAATGCCTTTATCGTGTGCTTCTTTAATTAAGTACTTTAGATCTGCTTCTGTACCAAAATGTTCATCAACTCCATAGAAATCTGTTATGTGATATCCATGGTAAGCAATACCTTTGTTAAATGGTGTAATCAAAATTGCATTAGCGCCCAAGTCATTTATGTAGTCGAGCTTACTAATAATGCCTTTGATGTTACCCCCTAGATAATCAGGCTTCTCCCAATTATCGGTTGTTTTAAAACCTGCAAATCTATCAATGAATATTTGATAAAATACTGCGTCTTCTAACCATGACATACGATAATTATTGCATAGACACTGTTGTATTGCCGGCTCTGTCTACCTAAATTAGGTTATAACGAATATTACAAATGAACACGATGCAAACTATAAACTGACTGATTAGATAGTTATTTTTAGGCGTTCAATAACTAACTATGTATAGATACAGGAATTTACCAAGATTGAAAAACTTTCCTATGGTGAACCACCTATTATCGAATTGGAACTATATCCTTGAGGAGATTAATCAGTGGTATGAGTTATCAAAGAGCAATCCAGATGCAACAAACCTCCCACCTAGTTATAGAACTCATACACTAGTTTTTAAGAGTCTAGTATTTACGTTAGTCGAATGGTATAATATGTTTTATGCCTGAGTTTAGTGATAGGGTTCACGAAATCATTGCTAAAAGAGAGGTGGATGCAGTAAATCAGAAGAGACTTCAAGACCACCAAGAAGCACTGAAACAAGAAAGAGCTGCAAGATTTGCTGAATTGGGGTTACTAGGCAAGGATGTTGCGTCTAAAGCTTTGGAAGCAAATATTAAAACAACTAGAATTCAAGTTGAAAAATATTATTATGAACCGACTGTGTCGATTATTAGTTTCTTGAGTGGTGAAGGTATTCGTTCTAGTAAGCGAATTACACAATCAACAACGAATTACCTTGGTTGGATAATATCTTGCGTTTACAAGACTGAATCTTTCGGTAATGATAGCAGTACACCAGAATATCGCTCAACGGATTGTATTTTACTTATTACAGATGGGGGATTAGCTAGTTTTAGTACCCGAGGGCATATTACAAATAATATCCCTTTTGTTAATTTAGAATACGATTCAGAACCTTATAATTACCCTACAAGACAGAAGAATCCAGTTTATATGCTTAGGCCAGAATCTGTTAGCATAGGAGACGTTGAACAGCACCTAGCTGAATTTGTCATAAGTCACAATATAGATGTGAGCGGTCTTTAGCATTAGGCATAAGCAGAATGGTGAACCATCTAATAGCCAACGATAAGGAAATTGTCAGTAAGATTATTGGGTGGAATAAAGCTTTAAGAGCATATTATTGAAGATTCGTGTCAGGGTCTACGGGCTCATGAGTTGCATTGCTTACATCATTCCAAAACTTGTTAGTGGACTGGTACGATTTATTGTTAACCGTTACAAACTGGCAGCCAGTGGCTGATGCCATGGCATTTAAGGTTGGATTTACGAAATTAAAGGTATATATAACTCCGTCGTCAATAGGACATTGGTAGGCGTAAGGGGCCTTTGGTAAGAGTTTTAGAGAATATATGTCATTAAGGATAGTAACAGCAGATGAATAACTTACCGCTATCGAGAAATTGTCAACGCCAGGTTGATTAAGCGAGTTATCTCTTTTAATTGTTAAGCCTGTGCCAGCATAACTCTTTATTGTGCTTCTACTGCTGCTGTTATTATGATGTTGCACATATAAAAAGCTGCCCAATGACACTAATAATACTAAAACAGCTACAATTATTAGGATTTCAGCAACCGTAAAACCTCTGCTGTTTATACGCGCAGTCATTAACTTGGATTATAGTACTGAGAGGCTGTTAGTATCAGAATTAAAGTTGGCTAAGCAGAATTGAATCAATTAACAAATGAAAGATTTTAGTTATTTTTCGTTATAAAAATTTATAACTACTTCTTATCTGTAATGTCCTTTTGGTGACCCTAGACCAGTCGGTTTATAAGAGTTTAGCTAATGAAATTATTCGATGGAATAACACATTAAATAGTCTGAATGTGTGATTGTTTTGCAGTTAGCCTCTGTACACATCTTTTCTGTGTTTAATGCTTATAACCTGAAGTGTGTTGCCATCTATATCAAAAACTATACGATAATGACCAATGCGAAATCTATAACTACCGATACTTGAATGTACTAGTTGTCTTGAATAAGTCAAAGGGTCA